>DASWGO010000028.1:0-3184 GCA_036393695.1 Thermoplasmata archaeon | reverse complement strand
GCCGGATGTTTGGAAGCAGAAGATTGAACAGGTCGGACCCGAGGACATCATCTGCCTGCGCTGTTACTCGCGCCTCCATTGGTCGTAGGGCGAATGGTGTGAGCAATCCCACATGGTCGCTTGAGCCCGTCTTTCAGAACTGCAGGCGACGGTGAAGCCATTTGAGGGAATTGGACTCATTCGCTCCGAGGCGCGCTCTCGGGGTGGGCCGCCGCTGGGGCGTCGACGATGTACGTTATCAGCCTCGATTCCGGGGTCGGAATTCATTTAAAAAGCCGCAGGCATCGATTCGCGCATTCTACCCAGCGAGGCCCCGCCCTCCCGACAGAGGGACGGGCAGCATGGGGGGACCGGACCATGGCGGACATCCAGAAAGTGGCAAGCGGGATTCCCGGACTCGACGATCTGATCGAAGGCGGATTCTGGCCGAAGTCGACCGTCGTCATCCTGGGCTCGAGCGGGACGGGCAAGTCCACGTTCGCGATCCAATTCCTGATGGAAGGTATCGAGCAAGGGGAGCAGGCGCTGTACGTGACGCTCGAGGAGCCTCCGGAGCAGATCATGCACGAGGCGGACCTCATGGGCTTCGACATGCGCAAGTACTACGAGAAGAGCCTCTTCTTCATCCATCTCAAAGGTCGCAATTTCAAGAAGATGATCGAGGAGCAGCTCCCGCAACTCGTCAAGGCCCGCGCGGACTACAACATCAAGACGCGCGTCGTGATCGACCCGATGACGCCGGTCATCTGGGCGACCGCGGAGAAGCTCGAGCAACGCGAGTTGATCGGCAAGTTGTTCTACACGCTCAAGGAACTCGGCGTCGTCCTGTGCACGGTCGAGGAACACGCGAAGCCGGGCGAGACGATTGGCGAGGACGTCCTCCTGCCGATCTATCTCTCGGACGGCGCAATCCATCTCGAGTACTATCCGATCGGCGGGGCGTTCAACCGCACCGTGAAACTCCTGAAGATGCGCGGCGTGCACCACGGCGAAGGCGTGTACCCGTACCTGTTCGCGCGCGGCGTGGGCATCGTGGTCCGATCAAGTCCGACGCAGATCCCCGAAGAGCAGAGCCGAAGCCACGTCAAGACGTTCGATGATGCGATCAAGACCGCCGAGGCGATGAAGGCGCCGGCGCGCGTGATCGAGCGCATCAGGAAGATGCAGAAGCACTGGGACTACGACTACTCGCCGGAAGAGGCCCTGCAGATCCTGTTCAGTTCGTACGGGCTGAAGCGGGGCGGATAGATGCCCTACGCGGGCCAGGTCGACAAGACGATGGGGGCCGACACGGTCGGCCACCTGAAGCACCTCTTGGAGACGGAGCTCAAGCGGGCACGGGAAGAGAACGACCTCGACATCGCGATGTTCTCCGGCGTCGACGGCCGGATCTTCTCATCGTCGATCCCGAACCAGCTCGATCCCCGCGAGTACCGCTTGCTGAACCTCCTGAAGGGCAACCTGGCCCACATCTGCAGCCAGCTGAGCGGCCAGAACATGATGATGTCCGTTCAGCAGTTCGAGGCCGGCACGATCATCATCTCCGGCGTCGGGGACCGCGCGTTCCTCGTCTTCCTGACGACGAAGCCCGTCGAGATCACGAAGATGCAGGGCGTCTTGGCGAACGTGGTGGAGACGTCGATCGTCGTCCGCCACCTCTACGAGTCCCGGCCAATCACGCCGGAAGTCCTTGCCTCCTATGACGAGGCCGTTGCCGGGGAACTGAAGCGGCTCACGCGCATCCTGTTTGTCGAGAAGTTCGGCGAGACGAAGGAGTTCAAGAAGAACAAGGAGATCGCGCAGTACCTCCAGTCGAAGCTCGGCGCGCTCGTCGGGCCGGGCCACCTCCAGGAGATCGTCACGATGGCGTACAACGAGGTCGGCACGACGGCGCCGTACATGACGCCGTCGCACTGGGACCGATTCTTGACGATCGTCGTCGATCGACTGCGGGACCTCGAGGGCGACGCGGTCGCCGCGAAAGCCGAGAAGGAATGGCGAGCGCGCCTGAAGCAGGTCCTGAGCTCGTTCGTGTGAGGATCATGCCCGGAGGTCGATCGTGATCGATGTCGCTCTCGCCTCCCTGATCGAGGACATGATCGAGAAGGCTGGGGCTGACGGCGTCGTCGAATTCTGGCAGCGGGTTGGGGACAACCTCGCGAGCCGCATGGGGAAGGAGGCGTACCTCGGGTGGACGTCCTTCAACGTCGCCGTGCGCGAGTCCCGGACGGCCTTCAGCATCGAAGGCGAGGTGACGCCGCTCACGGACATGGCCATCACGGATGTCGACGGGGACGTCGTCGGCTACCTGTACGCGATGCGGCAGTGCTGCTACGTCCCGACGATCTTCCGCACCCGGTTCGCGGTCGGCCGGATGAGCCCGGCGGACCAGGCCGTGACGGACGAGTATAACGAGAACGTCCACAACATCGCGGTCTGCAACTTCTGCGTGTTCCACGAGCGATTCCGGGAGGAGATCGCGAAGAACATCTCGGTGGCGGGGAACTCGCTCGCCTGCTTCCTGCTCGCCACGCGCGGCTGGAGCGGAGAGACGAAGATCTCTTCGAAGAACGTCGCTCAGGTGAACATCAACGAGGACCACATGCGCGCCCTCCTGCGGAACTACGAGTGCGTCTATGCGCTCGTCATGCGCGGGGCGCGAATCAAGGGAGAACGCTGAGATGGCGTCCGAATCTCGGATCCCGGAGAGCAATCCGTTCGTCGAGATCGCGACGCATCTGTTCCTGGAGGACATCGCCACGAAGGTCGGCATCGCAGGGCTGAACAACTACCTCGTGTCCCTGTCGAAGAACCTCGCGGCCTCGATGCCGAAGGAGGAGTATGCGAGCTGGTCGGAGTTCCTCTCCGCCCTGTCGACGGGCCAGTCGATCCTCTCGACCTTCGAGGAAGTCCGTCCGATCACGGAGCACTGCATGTCCACGTTCCGCTCCCCGTTCGAGCGCGGTTGGCGGGAGTACGCGAAGCGCGTCGGGGCGTTCGCGCCGGTCCACCGCGAGGTGGCTCAATACTACAACCACAAGGTGCGGCCCACGGCCGTCACGTCGATGCACGTTGTGCTGCACACGTTCCGCGAAGCGGCGACGGCCCGCGTCCACGTGGGCCGCGACGGCGTCCGCTACGAGCCCGTGGCCTCGGCCTGGGTCGACGGCGAGGTCCAGCTCCC
>DASWGO010000027.1:0-2328 GCA_036393695.1 Thermoplasmata archaeon | reverse complement strand
ACCGCCTCCATCCGCTTCTCGAGCTCGACGATTCGAGCCACGACTTCGGGATCCGTCCGCACGCGCAGCCCGATCTTCGCCAAGGCCTGCAACGCCTCCGTGGCCTTCTCCGCGGCATACGCCGGGGACATCCCCTCCCCGTGCGAGAGGTTGAACATCTCCGCCGTCGCGCGATAGTACGTCTCGATGAAGTGGTCCACGCGTTCCTCGCGAGCGACCTCGACCAGGTCGGCCTCCCGCATCTTTCGGATGTGATGATAGATCGCCTGCGGCGTGAGGCCGAGCTCCGCCGAAATCTGGCTGACCGTCATCTCCTTCGCCCGGAGCAGATAGATGATCCGCCTCCGGGTTTCGTCCGCGAGAAGCTGAAATGCTTCGGGGCTTTTGATGACCTTGAATGCCTTCATTGGCCGCCTCCGGAACAATGTATGTTTGTGCTCTAACATAAATGTTTCCATAATTAAAACAAAGGCTTTATTAACGTCCATTGCAATCAACCAAACATGCATTGGAACAAGAGAAACGGACGATTTACGAAGCCAATTGATGAGACGAACGACGCCCTCCCGTCGGACTCCGCAGTCCGCTACGCTTGGGCCGTGCGCGGGGTGGATCCGTGGACTCGGAGGTGGCCGGTACGATGAGCATCCCGCCATACACCTCGATCGTCGCCGGGATGAAGCGAACCCGCACGACGGACCTCGACCGGTACGTTCGGGCCGAATTCGGGGACCGCGATGGGGCGTGGCTCGCCGACGGCGTTCGCCCGAACCATTCAGACCATGGGTCGCGCGAATCCGAGAACGACGGTCGCCTGCTGCGCCGGTTGACGCAGGCGATCAGCACCTTCTTCTTCTAGATTCTTCCAATTTTTGAGCCGCGAATCGTCAGGCTTAAGCGCGCCATCCACCGTTGCGCGAATGTGGCGATCCCTTCGGTCGGCCAACTTCCCGAGCCTCTCCGCCTCCCGCATGGGAGCGTGCGCGGGGCGATTGCGATTGTCGTGACCGCGGCGTACGGGTACGTTCTCCTCCAGGGGGGGTCCGTACCGACCGTCCTCGTGAATGCCGTAGTCGTCGTCATCGCCTTCTACTTCGGGAGCCGGGCCGTCTCGACTCCGCCCGCGGTTCTGCCCGGCCAGCCCGCTCCGCCCGCCCCACACCATCCGCGGCTGGTCCGGATCCTCCTGTTCCTCGGATTCGCGGGCCTCACCGCCTGGTTCCTCACTCGGAACCCTTCCCTGCAGGGCATTCCGGCCGACCTCCTGGCGGTCTTGCAGGTCCTCGGAGGCTACGTCCTCGGGGCCACGGCCTCCTGGCTCGTCCATCGTCGGGCACACGAGAGCCACATCCGGCATCGCCTCGCCACCGTCTTTCGAGATATCGTCGCCGTCGGAGCGCTGGGGTTGACTGCGTACATCTGCTTCACCTTGGTGACGAAACAAGGAGGCATCTTCGCGGGCCGCGCGGACCAGGCGCTGTCCCTCGTCGTCACCTTCTACTTCGGCTCCCGCGTGATTGGGCATTGATTCCGAACGGGAGCGCTCCCGCCACAATCGAAGCAGAGAGAGGCGCGTCAGAGTTTCATTTTGGATATGCAGCGAGGAACGTATTTAGTTCGGTCCGGGAACGACGCGACGTTCCCCCATGGATTCGCTCGCGATCGCAGCCGTGGCTGTCTTTCTTTCGTGCTTGGCGGGGTTCGCCTGGGGTCGCCGTCAATCGTTCCGGTCGGGAGCTCGGCGAGGAGACTGGCTCTGTCTTGCATGCGGGCAACGGAACGAGTTCGAGCTGGACCGATGTTGGAACTGCGGGCGGGGAGCCGGGACGACCGTTCACGATCCGAGCCACATCCCACTGGCGCGACGGTGGCCATGCGCCTCTTGCGCGGCGTGGAACGGCATCGCGCGGGACGCATGCTGGCGGTGCGGAAACGCTCCCGCCGCTAGTGAATCTCCGGGGCTTCCTCGAGGATCTCGCGCTCCCGCATCTCGCGGCGCTTCCATCCCTCAAGCTCCCCGACAAAATACGGGAGCAGACGCATGGAAACGTAGGAATTCATGAGCGGGATCCCGAGCTGCTCCGAAAAGACGAGAAGGTTGACGGCATCATTGTACCGGATGCGCATCTTCATGTTCTCCGTGTAGAGGTCGAAGAAGAACAGGCCCCATAGCATCTCCTTGACGACCTGCAAGACGCGCCTCCAGCGGCTCACGCCGTCCCCCGATCCGAGCGGATGGTCGGGCGGCGCTAAACGTTTTCCTGCGCGGCCGGAGGCCTTTAGGGTGCACTCGCATTTCCGTCGGCCGTGGCAGATCTCGACCCCGGC
>DASWGO010000026.1:0-4939 GCA_036393695.1 Thermoplasmata archaeon | reverse complement strand
ATGCGCCGACCGAGATCGAGGCGTACAAGGTCTGCATCGCGGAAGGGCGGCGGCTCGGGATGACGGACCGGGAGCTGTTCAAGTACCTGAAAGTCGAGTGGATGGACCAGGGCGAGTTGCGCCGGCTCGCCCGGAACGTTGCAGTGAAAGCCCCGCCGAAGCCTCGTGGCCGCCGAAAACGGTAGGCCTCTTTCCGGATCCGCTGATTCTCGGCGATGGATTGGAGTTCCTCTGGCCCGGAGGCTCGGACCCGAGAAGTTATAGTTATTTGACTATAACTCGTGGGACTACTCGAAGGCGGTCAGCTGGGGCTGCCGCGTCTTCGGCCGCTGCAGCTTCGTGACCCGAACCCCGATGAGGCGGAACCGGTGATTGCCTTCGGCGAACTCTTTTGCGAGCTCGACGCACACATCCGCGAGGACCTTCTCATCGAGCACGTGGGAGGCGAGAGTCCGCTCCCGCAGATGGGTCTGGAATCCCTCGAACCGAATCTTGATGCCGACCGTGCGGAACGTCGCTCCCTGGGCCCGAGCTCGGAGGAAGACGTTGTGGGCCACATCTCGAATCGTCGATTCGATCCGGGGCCAGTCCGAGACGTCCTTGTCGAACGTCCGTTCGACGCTGATCGACTTCGGATCGGGCCGCTCCTCGACGGGCAGTTCCTCGATCCCGCGAGCGATGGCCCACAACCAGACCGAATTCTTGCCCATGAGCTTCTTCAGCTCGGCGCCGGGGAACCGGGCCAATTCTCCGATCGTCCGGACTCCGACCCGTTCGAGCATCGCCGCGGTTTTCGCACCGACCCCGCTGATCCGGGTGACGGGCAGCGGGTCCAGAAAGGCGTTGACCTCCTCGGGTCGGACGACCTTGAGGCCGTCCGGTTTCGCCAGATCCGAGGCCATCTTCGCCACGGACTTGTTGGGCCCAACGCCGATCGTGCAGGCGAGCCTCTCCCGCTCCTTGACCGCGGCCTTCACGCGGAGGGCGTAGTCCGCCGCGTCGTCGAATCCCTTGACCTTGGACGTGACGTCGAGGAAGGCCTCGTCGATGCTGACGTGCTCGAGGATGTCGGCGTGGGATCTCAGGACGTCGATGACGCTCTCCGACGCGGCGGCGTACAAGTCGTAGTTCGGTCGGAGGTAGGTCGCCTGCGGCAGCTTGTGCCAGGCCATGCTGATCGGCATCCCGCTCCGGACGCCGAGCTGCCGGGCCTCGTAGCTCGCCGCCATGACGACGCCGCGCCCTCGGCCCCCCTTCGGATCCGCGCCGACGATAACCGGCTTTCCGACGAGGTCCGGATTCTCACGGCGCTCTACGCTGACATAGAAAGCGTCCATGTCCACGTGGAAGATGACGCGGGCCACGGATCGGAATGGACGTCGTTCATCATTAGATTGGTTTCGGTCGCGTCCGTACGCGTGGATTTCACTGGACGCAGAACTCGTTGTCCTCGGGATCCTGCATGACGACCCAGTACTCGCCGGCTTCCGCCTTGGACCGGGGAGGCAGGTCCCACGCCTTTTGCTCGGACGCCCCCAGATCCAAGAGTCGGCCCACCTCGCGGTTGACCTGGGCCTTCCGATCCGACAGGGGGACAGTCGTTCCGCCGCTGACGTTCAGATCCAGGTGGATCCGATTCTTCCCTGGCTTCGGTGTGTTCATCTGTTGGAAGTAGATCCTCGGTCCCCGTCCCTCCGGATCGACAATCGCACTCGCGGAGTTCCACTCCTCCGCGGGCACATCCCATGCTTTGAGCGCCGCCTGCCACGACGAAAACCCCGCGGGCGGGTCCTGCAGCTTGTAATGGAGTGCTTCGGCCCAGAACTTCGCCAAGCGATCCGGATCGGCGGAGTCGAACACGACTTGAGTCTTGGTTGCCATGACCGTACCCAGTTCGTCCTCATCGTCCGATGGCGTATCTACGTGACGGCGAGAGGTCGGCGAATCGAGCCGGTGAATTAGCTCAGCCGAAATCCGCCAGACCCTTCTGGCTCCCCGCACCGACCTTCGCCGTGGGGAACTGGTATTCCATCATCCCTGCGAGGCGCCGGAACTCGTTCACGCTCCCCGGCCCGAAGCCCGCGTAGTGGTTGTTGAAGAAGACCAGGGCGCCCTTGACCGAATCGGACGACCCCTCGAGTTCCTTGTACCACGTGCGCATCTCCGCGGACTTGTCTTTCTGAACCTCCTTGAATTCCGTGATTTCGCGGTCCCCGACCATCCGCAGGTAGATTTGGTCCGAAGTCACGTCGATCGGCGTTCGCAGGTATTGGTTCTCCGACCATACCATCGTGACGTTCCGGTCGCGGAGGAGCTTGTAGACGTCGTCACGGAACCATGACTTGTGCCGGAATTCGATGGCGTGCGGGTATTTGTCCACCTCGAGCGCGCGAAGGAACTCCTGCATGACGATCCAGTGCGAATCAAACTTGATGGACGGCGGAAGTTGCGCGACCAGCGGCCCACACTTTTCTCTCAGCTCTTTTGCGGAAGAATAGAACCATCCCAAGTTCTCCGCCACGCCTTTCAACTTCTTCTCATGGGTGATTCGCTTCGGCATCTTCATCGCGAATAGAAACCCCGGGGGCGTGGACTTGTACCATCCCTTCGTCATCGCGGGCCCCGGGTTGCGATAGAACGAGGAGTCGACCTCGACGCAGTCGAAGACGCTCGAGTAGAGCTTCAGGTAGTCGGACTTCGGCGTGTCCGGCGGATAGAAGCCGCCGAGCCAGTCGTCGTATCCCCAACCGCTGCAGCCGACGCGCAGCTTGTCCTTCAGTGTCATCCGAGGCTTGCAATGAGGATAACGGCGCAAGAATGAATAAATAGCGGCTGGCTTCGTGGACATGGCTCCCAGGTAGTGGGGCCCTTTGGACCTGATTCTCGGCCTGCTCATCATCTTCGTCACCGCGCGTGCCGCCGGGGAGGTGATGGAGAAAATCCACCAGTCGCCGATGATCGGGGAGGTACTCGCAGGCATCCTGGTCGGGCCGATGGTCCTCGGCCTCATCAATCCGGATCCGACGACCTCGTTCGGGGAGTCGCTGAACGTGGTCGCCAATCTCGGCGTCTTCATTCTCGTCCTCCTCGCGGGGATCGAACTCGGTCGGGAAGGTCTGCGAAAGGCGTTCAAGGAACGGAGCATGGTCGTCGCGTTCGTCGAGTTCTTTCTCCCGTTCGCCCTGGGGTACAGCCTAGCCGCCGCCCTTGGGATGACGTTTGCGCAGTCCTTGTTCCTCGGGACCGCGATGGCGGTCACGGCGCTCCCGGTGAGCGTTCGCATCCTCCTCGACCTGAATCTCTTGAACTCGCGGCTGGGACGGGCCATCGTTTCCGTGGCCCTCGTGAACGATCTCGTCGCCTTCGCGATGCTCGGCCTCGTGGTCCAGTTCACGTCCCTCGGTGCATCGACCCCGGAGGGGGTCACGATTGGGCTCGTCGCCTTGAACAATGTCCTGTTCGTCGGGCTGGTATTCTGTGTGGCGACGGTCCTCAAGCTGACGACCCGGCTGGGGCGGAATTCCGAATCGTACATGCAGGCGCTCGTCTCGAAGCTCCGCGGACAAGAGGCGTCGTTCGCCTTGTGCATCTCGACCGCCCTCGGGCTCGGCGCGGCGGCGGAACTGCTGGGGATCCATTTCGCGGTGGGCGCGTTCTACGGCGGCCTTCTGATGACCCCGCAGCTCTTGGGACAAGTTCAGTTCAACCGGGTCCGCAACGCCGTGTCGTCGGTGACGTTCGGGCTGTTCGCGCCCGTGTTCTTCGCGTATGTCGGGTTGAAGTTCTCCGTCACGTTCACGGCATGGCCGTTGATCCTCGGAATTACCGCCATCGCCTTCCTCGGAAAGCTCATCGGGGGACTCATGGGCGGGTTCGTCGCCGGATTCCGGGGGGCGCCCCTGCTCGCCCTCGGGGTCGGCTTGAATGCGCGAGGCATGATGGAACTCTTGCTCGCGCAGGTCGGCCTAGCCACCGGGATCATTGACCTGAACCTCTATTCCGCCCTCGTGATCATGACGCTCACAACGACCCTGTGCACGCCGCCGATTCTGAAGCGCCTGCTCCGCCGCTTCACCGTCGCCGACATCCTCCCGCGGGTGCCCGGTCCGCTCGCGATCGCCGGGCTCGAATCCACAAACCTGATTCCCAGCGATGAAACCGCTCGATAGTGCTCGGGAGTGTTCATAACGTTGATTAACCGCGTCAGTTCTCAGCTCGCCCACCCAGGCAATCGGTCCCAACCGGATGGGGGCGGATCGAGCCCCGGAGGGTACGCAGATGAATCGACTTGCGGTCATCGGCCTCGGGATGACGGTGGCGGGAATCCTCCTGGTGGTCGGCTTCTGGCCCCTGTTCTCGGTCAGCGGTGCGGATCTGCTCGCCTCCCGAAACGGGAACCAGTACACCGGATACTCGCAGGGTTCTCAAATCACGGTCCATGAGAAGGTCGTCGACGTGTCGTTCTCGAATTTCTTCGGGAACCCCACCACCACGCTCTATCTCGAAGATGGGAATCCGAATGCGGACACCTTCCTAAATGTTCGGGGAGACGCACGGAGCGTCGTCTCGCCGGGAGACGTGATCTTCGCCTCTGCGACGCTTCAACTCATTGCAGGCTTCTACTACTGGGAGGTCGCTTCGCCGGGAAACGTCCATTTGTCCTGGCCGATCGATGCGGTGTTCTACGGCATCGGAGCCGCCGGAGTCGTGGTGCTCGGAGTCGCCGCGTTCCGAAAGCCGTGAGCATACCGGAAGGCTGAAATCGACTTGCGGACATCGGCACACGCGATGTCCGAGTTGGGTGATGTCGGGGCGCGCCGGATCGAATGGGCTCGGGACCATATGCCCGTCCTCGCCGCAATCCGGGACGAGCTCAAACGGAAGAAACCCCTCCGAGGGCTCCGGATCGGGATGGCACTCCACGTCGAGGCGAAGACCG
>DASWGO010000025.1:0-2827 GCA_036393695.1 Thermoplasmata archaeon | reverse complement strand
TCGAGCGCGATGGCGGACACCGCCTTCGTCTGCCGCAGGCGATTCACGAGACGCTGGACGAAGCTCATCGCTTCTCGCTCGTCGGCTTGCGTGATGGACGAACTGAGGGTGAGGTACGCGAGCCGGAAGTACGGATGTTTCTTCCTGAACTCCTCGTCCAGCTGGCCCACGAGCTGGTAGATGTTGTCGAAGTCCGTGGGTCCGTTGACTCGCCAGACGTTCTTCTCCTTCACCGGCTTGCCGGATGCCATCGGCGAAGTGCAGTCGATCCAGCGGACGAGGCCGAGCTGGTCGTATTCGACGAACGTCGGCAGGATCGGAGCGATGTCCTTCGCAATGTCGATCGGCAGTTTGGTCGTCGTGATGATGATGACGGGGATGCCTTTCTTCAGGCCCTCCGCGATGAAGTTCAGGAGGGCGATCTCCTTCCCGACGAAGGCAGGGCCGACGAACAGGACGTTGGAGTTGAATGGAATCCCTCCGTACAGGAGGTCGTCGAGACGCGGAGTGCCGGTCTTCACGCGGTCTGCCTTCTTCTCGACCGCGATGGCCTCTTCGGCCTCGGCCTCGCCGGCGGGCGTTGTGATGCGGGCCTTCACGGCGCCCTCCCGCATCTCCATCTCCTTCTCCTTCTGGTAGGTGCGCCGTTTGAGATCCTCTTCTCGTTCCCGTAGCCGGCGTTCCCATTCCTCGAGTTGCCCCTCGCGGCCCATGTCCCGCATGCCGGGCGCGCGTCCCTCCCGCGTCTTGTTCTCCAATTCGAGGGACTTCAACTGCAGGTCCGACTCGCGCTCCTCGATCTCCTTCGCCTTCTCGAGGAGGTTGCGGTTTTCCTCGTTCAGACGTTTGATCTCCGCCTGGAGGTTCGTCTGCATCTCGTGGAGCTTCCGTTCCCGGGAATCGAGATTTTCTTTCTGCCGGCGGGTGTCCGCCTCATTCGATCCCGCGGCCGCTTCCTTCATCTTGGTGTCCTTGAACAGCTCCGCGTACTTCTTCGTCTTGTCGTCGAGCTGATGCTGGGCCTCCTCGACCGCAGAAGCCTGGCGTTCGATCTCGGTGGACCGCTCCCGCAAGGCCGCCTCCTGGTCGGAGATCTTCTTCTCCCGGGAGACGTACTCCGACTCGCGGTCGTCGAACATCCTCCGCTGACCCTGGAACTGCTTCTCGACCCGGGTGGCGTTCTCGTACCGCTCCTTGAGACGGGTCTCCATGGTCTTGAGTTCGACCTCTTGCTTCCCGAGTTCCTTCTCCTTCGCGAGGATTTTCTTTTCCCATTCTTTCAGCTCGCGAATCCGGGTCGCATCGGCTCCACCGTGGGTGGCCTCGACCTGCTCGCCTTTCAGGCGGAGTTCCGAATCCTTCAGCTCCAGCTCCTTTTCCTTCTTGAGCAGCGATGTGCGCTTCGAGTCGAACGACTTCTCGAGTTCCTGGAGGCGGGCTTCGCGCTCCTCGACCGACTTGGCCTTCGTCTCGGACGAACGGAGTTGGGATGTGAGCTCGATCGAGGTCCGTTTGACCTCCTTCTCGCGTTCCGCGAGCGAAGCCTCCCGCGCGTTCAGCGTTTGCCGCATCTTCTCGTGTTCCGTCTTCAACGTCGAGATGTCGGCGTCGCGCAGGCGGATCTCCTCGGCCTTCGCCTCGATCTCCGCGCGGGCGGAGGCGACCTTCCGGTCGATGTCTCTCAGGTCTTTCGTGCCTTTCTCGATCGCGTTCTCCCGCGCAGTGACGTCCGAGAACTTTGACTTCAGCTCCTTGGCCTGGTCTTCCAGCTCCTGCTGCAACGCCTCCAGGTGGGCCTCGCGTCCGCGAAGGGCGCGCTCTTTGTAGTCAAGTGCTTCCCGTTTCTTTTGGTAGTCTTGCTGGATCAGCGCGACCTTCGAGTTGTCCGCTTTCAGGATTTCCCGTTGAGTCACGCTCGTGGAGGATGCGATCAGGTGCAAGAGGGAGCCCGCGATTTCCGACGTCAGGGCGCCGATGACAAACGTGAGGACGAATAGGCGGATCCCGCCCAGGTCCGGGGCTCCGCTAGGGTCCGTGATCCGCGCGCCACCGAGCACGAGGAAGACCATCAGAATCGGCATCACGAGCGCGGCCGCGAAACTCCCGACCTTGCGGAGCCCAAGGCCTTGCCAGGTCATCCCCATCGAGATGATTGTGAGGGGGATGCCCGCAACCGTGAGCGGGTAAACCCAGGGAATAAGGGCTTCGGGGAGGCTCTGCTGCATGAGCAGAATGATCGCGAACGCGACGATGAAGAAGAGGACCATCCCCGCCGCCGAGGTTCCGAAATGGGTCGACACGTAATGCCGACGGTACGGCTCCCGCTTCAGTCGGACCGCGTCCCATGAGGCGAGCGCGCCCGCGACCGCAGGGAGCAGCCAGAGGACCATGTTGGTCGTGACGCTGCGAGGAAGAGGGAGGGCCTGGGCCTGACCGCCAAGGGTCAGCAAGAGGACCGCGTTGAGCAGGAACGCCGCCGCGGCCAAGAATCCGTAGCCGTGGGCGTGCCGAGCGAACGATAGCTGCAGGAGGCCCTGCTGGGCGGCATCGGCGGCCTCGGGCGCGGACAGGCCCCGGGCGGTTTTCCCCCTCGCGGTGGGCGACCGGGCGAACGGCTTGGGCAGCGCCAGCGTCGGCTTTCGAGAAGACGCCTTGCGGGCCATGATTATGCCTGTCCGTACCTTCGGCTGGGAGGGCTAATCAAAACGAACCGGGTCCGTTTACATAAAGGATACGTTGAGAAATACCAAACTTGATACTATATGGGACGGAGACGCGCGTTGCGGTCTTCGCACGGCCGATTCGGCGAATCGGTGACGTTAAATCG
>DASWGO010000024.1:0-4638 GCA_036393695.1 Thermoplasmata archaeon | reverse complement strand
CGAGTGCGCTTCGTTCGCGACCTGCTCCGCGGTCTCGACGGGAACGTGTGGGCGCGCCCCGGAGAACATTCCGACCATCATCGGCCCGAGCGCGTTGCGGACTGTGTGCCCGACCCGTCCGGAGGCGAGGGTCGAACCCGTAACGACGTACGCTCGCGTGCGCCCGAGTCGACCGAGTTGGGGGGCGAGCTCCTCGACGCATCCAGGTGCGAGCACGACCAACGTCTCGCCGTCTTGGCGGGTCACCCGCGGTAGATCGACATTCGAAGTTCCACTCATCGCCAGGCCTGGTGACCGATACGACCTCGGAGGACCGGGGGACGCCTTAGGGCTTGCGCTTCCGAACTACGGCGTAGATTCCGACGAGGAGGGCCACTACGGCGACGGCGAGCGCGGCGTAGCTCACCGCCGAGAGAGTGTTCAGCGCGTCGGCTGCGGACGGCTCGACGATCACCGTGCCAACCATCCCGGCCCAGGATCCACCGATGTCATAGGCGTGGACCTTGCAGAAGTACGTGAACGTCCCCGCGGTGGTGAAGGTGTGCGAGAAGGTGGGGCCGGGGACTATCGGCATGACAGGCGGGGGACCGGGCGGGTTGAAGTTCGGGCTCGAATCCCACGCGGGTGCGCCTCCCGAAACGGGTCCCGTGATCGTGTGCGGCTCCGTCGGATTCGCGAGCCTCCACTGGACAGTCGTTCCCCGAACAACGGTCAGGTTCTCCGGGGCGAAGGCTTGCACCGCGTACACCGAGTCTCCCCACCCGGCGGTCGCAGTGACGGTAACCGTCGAAAGCCCGGCGGTGACAGTCAGGTTGCCGGCCATTCCCGGATGGATCTTGCAGAAGTAGTGGTACGTTCCCGTGGCCAACGTGCCCGTATCGAGTTCGAACACGGAGCCTGGAGAGAGGAGTTTCCCCGGTCCCATGTCGGCCAGTGCCCCGGCTGGGGTGAAGGCAGGACTCGAATCGTAGAGGAAGCTGCCGTTTGACGACACCCCGGTTGAGGTAACCGTGTGAAGGCCTCCGGTCAACTGCCAGGTGATGGTGTCACCGACGGTGATCACGATCGTTCCAGGAGTGTAGCCGTTAAACCAGACCACCCCTCCTGGCGCAAGCGGCGCTCCCGCAGAGACGCCACCGACGTTCACGGTGTGCGTCGTCGCCGCGAAACTCCGCGAAGAAGAGAACACGAACGTCATCAGAATCGCGACGGACACAATTGCGACTAGCCTCAGCACATGAATCTCTGGTCTCTTCACGAACCTCACCACTTCCGGAGGCATCGCACTTCTGTACTTAAGGCTGAACGGAAGCGGACAATATCGGCGACAACTCGTGCGGACCATGCCGTTCGCACCCTGGAGTCGGTCGTGTTCTCAGCAAGGGCCAAATAGAGTGCGCGCGATACGATGTAGCATGAAGGCGGCTCGGCTTTTCTCGTACGACAAGCCTCTCAAAGTCGTTGATGTCGAAGCCCCGCGAATCAAGAATCCGAGCGAGGTTCTGGTGCGGGTGACAGGTGCGGGCGTGTGCCACACCGATTTGCATATCGTGGAAGGCGTGTGGCGGGAGAAAGTGCAAGTGACCCTGCCGTACACGCTGGGCCACGAAAACGCCGGCGTAGTGCAGGAGGTCGGCGACGCCGTCACTTCTTTCAAGAAGGGCGAGAAGGTGATCGTGCATCCGGTCATCACGGACGGTACGTGCCGACCGTGCCGAATCGGAGAGGACATGCATTGCGAGAATCTCGTGTTCCCGGGGATCACCGCCGACGGAGGCTTTGCGGAAATTCTTCGCACCTCCGAGCGGTCGTTGGTCCGAATCGGCAACCTCGAACCCGAGGACGTCGCCCCCCTGGCGGATGCCGGCCTCACCGCGATTCGGGCGGTCAAGAAGGCCGCGAGCCGGACGACCAGCGGGAGTAACGTCGTGGTGCTGGGCGTCGGCGGTCTCGGTCACATCGCTCTCCAGCTCTTGCGGTGCATGACTAACACCGTGATCACCGCGGCCGACGTAGTGGAGAGCAAGCTTCGGCTCGCGGAAAAAATGGGAGCCCATCGGGTCATCGACGCCCGACGCGATCCGGTGAAGCAGGTCATGGACATCACGGGGAATCGCGGCGCCGAGGTCGTGATTGACCTCGTCGGGAACGACCTGACCCTCGCGAACGGGATGAAGATGCTTCGAAAGGGTGGGTCGTTGATCATCGTCGGCTATGGCGGGACGCTCAGCGTGAAGGCGATCGATGTGATCTTCTCTGAATTCTCCGTCCTCGGGAGCCTCGTGGGGAATTGGGACGAGCTCCGGGAGCTGATGGAGCTGACCCGCCAGGGAAAAGTTCGCGTGATCACGCAGAAAGGCAAGCTCGACGAAGTCAACGACATCCTCGAGCAGCTCAAGAAAGGGACCCTCGAGGGCCGAGGTGTCGTCATCCCCTGATGACTCTGCCATCGGAGTCGTCTACGGCGATACCGGCTTTGGGCCGCGCCGCAAGGGGATCTTTGGCAGGAACATCGGCGTCTTGCTCGCGTACTCCCGGAAACGCTCCCCGAATTTTTCGAAGAGCCTGGCCTCTTCCCGCTTCGCCTGCCGGTAGTAGAGCACCGCGAGCAACGGCCACAGGATCGCCGTGGCGATCGTGGGCCAGACTAGGAATTGACCGAGCGTCACGAGCATGAAGCCCAAGTACTGGGGATGCCGGACCACCGTGTAGATCCCGTCCGTGACGAGGACGTCTCCCCGTTGGAACACGATTTCCTTCCAGCCCTTGTAGATCAGGAGGATGCCCGCGATGACGACCGGCGAGCCAACGAGTTGGCCGACGGCCCACACATAGCCGACGAACAGCGGCGAGAACGGATACGCGGCGCCGGAGAGGAGATAGATCGTCAACGGGAATCCGTACATTTCGGAGAAGAGGGAGATCATGAAGCCCATGTACGCGCCGTGGGCCTTCCAGGATTCCTTGATTCGGACCGGGGAGAGGGCGAGGAAGAGACCGACGAGGAAGATATTCAGGAGCGCCACGGTCCAAAGGCCCGACGGAACGGGGGAGCTCGTAATGCGGGGGAAGGCCCCGTAAAAATAGGCATAGATGCTGGCCACGATTTGATCGAATTGGTAGAGCCCGACGATGATCAAAGAGACAATCGCGGCCATCGCGGCGATGATCCGCTTGTTGAACGCCGAAGGAGGCCGCTGGCTCTGCGTCGGCGGAGGCGACGTCATTGTGTCAGGGGCCCGAATTCGGGGACGAGCCGCCTAGGCCTCCTTCGCCGCCTCCTCGAGGTAGTACTTTGGAATCGGGGTCATCGTGTTTTCCAGGACTTCCGGATACCTGCGCTTCCTCTCCGGGAGCCACGCGATGACGAGCAGGACCGACCCGATGAAGAGGATCGGAAGCCCGACGAACTCCGCTGTGATCGCCGGCTGGTGCAGCGCGACGATGAACCACTGCGGCAGGCTCGCGATCACCGCGCCCGCGACGCACAGCAGCCAAGCGAAGAACCCGAGTGGGATCAGGTTCATCCCGTCGTCACGGTTCATGCGCGCGCCCCCCGCTTCTTCTCGTATCGGGCGTACCACCACATGATCCCGATGAAGGCGAATCCGATCACGATCTGGCCGAACAGGCTCGCCACGGCCCACGGCCACGGCGCGATCAGCTGCAGGTTCCCGAACGGCGCCACACTGACACCCTGGAGCGGTTCAAAGACCGGTCCCTTCGCGTCGGTGAAGAGCCCATACAAGACGGGACCGCCCACCGGGATCGGAAGGGTCGTCGGGGCCGCCGGGATGTTCCCGACGTTTTGCACCGCGACGCCGACATGCAGGTGACGGAAGCTCGGTTGGATCGAACGGATGACCAACGTCGCATTGAATTGGGTGTTCGGTACCATCTCGAACGAGGACGCGCCGATCCATCCGCCGTTAATGTAGCGGCCCACGGTCCCATAGTCGAGGCCGAGTCGGGTGATCCAGAACAGATCCCCGCGCACGGCGGAACCACCAATATACCGGAACGACCACGTGATGACGATGTAGTCTCCGGTTGCCAACCCGGGGTCCGGCGACGTCGGAATCGTGGGATACGCACCGGAGGAACTGATCACGCCACTGTAAGCGAACCGGGTGCCGCCGAGCGGGAGGGTCTGGGCCGTATAGTGCGTGTAGACGGGCGGTCCCAGGACCCGAATGTTCGCATAGGCAACCTCCCAGTCGACGGAAGTCTCTTGCTCATGGGCGCGTGCGCTGGGCGCGAACACGAGCACGCCGGTTAAGACCATCCCGATCGCGAGAGCGATCGCGACGAATGGGTGCTTCACTTCGCTCACCTGCCCATGCCGCCCGAGCCGTGGCGTCCTTCGAGCTTCGCGTAGAACTTCTCCGAGTTCTTGAGCCATCTCAACACGAAGTAGGCGGTCGCCAGGCCGGCGATGACCCACGAGGCCGTCCCGACGATGGCGTTCACGCCCGTGTCGTACCAGACGTCGGGGAATACGGCCCCGGCGATGGGCAGGACCATCGCGTCACGCCCCCGCCGGCTCGACGAAGTGTCTCGTCGTTTTCCCTATGGCGTAGAAAATGGCCTTGAGGAAGATATACGTAAATCCGGACCACACGACGCCCATGATGCCCA
>DASWGO010000023.1:0-2175 GCA_036393695.1 Thermoplasmata archaeon | reverse complement strand
TTCGTGATCCGTGTCCTCGACCATGACGACGGCGTCCGCGCCTTTGGGAAGAGTAGAGCCCGTCGCGACCTCCGTGCAGCGGCCCGATGCCACCCGCTTTCGCGGGACCCCATCCGCATACAGCGTCTCGATCCGGCGTAGTGTCACCGGCTTGAATTTCCGCGCCGGGAACGTGTCTCGTGCCACGACTGCGTATCCGTCCATCGCCGCTCGGTCGGCGAGCGGCACATCGATGGGGGAGCGGACGTCCTCCGCGGACACACGATGGAGGGCGTCGAGGATCGGGACCGTTTCTTTCCGCTCGATTGGGCGGACGAGATCCATCGCGATCCGCATCGCCTCACCGAGGGAGATGAGCGCCTTCAGAGGGCGCATGCCGTGTCCGGCGTGTGCGCGGTCCTCGTGGTCATGGAGGCGGGCGGTCAACGGCCCATCACCCCAACCGCGTGTCCCAGCTCCGGAACGATCAGCTTCTCCAGTGCGAGCCGACAGGCGTCTGGCGATCCGGGCAAGCAGAACACGAGGCGACCGTGATACACTCCCGCAATCGCCCCAGACATCATCGCAGCGCTGCCAATCTCCTTGAACGAGAGAGAACGAAGGAGCTCGCCGAACCCGGGAAGCGTCTTCGCGAACATGGGCAGGAGAGTCGCAATCGTCACGTCGCGGGGCGCGAGGCCCGTGCCGCCGTTCGTGAGGATCGCATCGCACGTCCACGAGGCTTGCTCGAGCGCGTCGACAATCTGCTTGGCCTCGTCCTTCACGATGACCTGAAAGAGGACGGTGTGCCCGGACCGGAGGAGGAGATCTCGGATCAGCTTGCCCGACTCATCGCTTTCTGGGGTCCGGCTGTCGGAAATCGTGATGACCCCGCATTTCACGGACGCGGGCGCATGTTCCTTATGCTTCTGCGGGACCGCCATCGGATGAACGAGCTGAGGAAGACCCGCGTGGGTCTAAAGGTTCACTGTCCCATGTTAACCTTAAACAAGGTTAACTTCTGTCGGATTGGAAAAACCCCTCCCATGGCCTCCGATCTCTCACGCCGCGAGGCCGAGGAAGGGAGCCACGCGTTGCGCCACGGCGGGATCGTCCAACGATGCCGCGAACGCAGGCCACGAATCGAACGGCCTCGCACGGACGATCCGCGCAGCTCGCTTCTCCCCGATGCCCGGGAGAGCGCAGATTGCGGCGAGCGGCGCGCGGTTCACGTCGAGCGGGTACTCGATCGCCGTGAGGGACCGCTGGCCATGGCTCGTCACGCGCACGTCGACGAATCGATTCAACGCCATGTCGTACGGGAGGCCGACGAGAATCGGATATGTGCCGATCTGCCGGCCGTACGTCACGTGGCCGTCGTGAATCTCCAGGAACACATTCCGAAGGACCGTGCCTTCCGGAATCACCCGTCGCAGCATCTCGTGGTCGATCAGGGTCCGCACGGCCTCCTTGAACTTCCGGAATTCGCGATACAGTCCCGTGGGCTCGAACTCGCGACGCACCGGACGGACCTGACGGATGTTGATCCGGCGGACCCAGAGATCCTCGTTCAAGAGGCGTTTCAGGAACGCGAGATTCAGGTCGAACGTCTTCTTCGACTCGCCATCGAGGCCCGCGACGAAATTGAGGCCAGGGAGAAGCCGCGGCATGCCATTCTCGCCCCGTTCCCGCCCGACGGCATTCACCATCCGGATCGCGGCGAGGCATCCGTCCGCGTCGATGTTCAGGTTGTTCGCCTCGGTGACGCGCGGATCCGCGGACTCGAGTCCGAATGAGAGGCTGGTGCCCGGCGTCGCGAAGGCCACCAGGTCCCGCATCGCTGCCATGGCCTCCTCCGGATGCGCGACCATCATCGCGGGATCCCCGTTGTCCGTGTGCAAGACCTTCAGGTTCGGGGCCGCCGCTCGAATTCCTTCCAGCAGCTCGCGAATCGCGCGCCGATTGATTTGCGGCGTCGCGGAGGACCCCAGGCCGATCGCCTGGTAGCTGAAGAAGTCCGCCTGCCCTCCGAGCCGGAAGTTGACCGCGCCGAGCTCCGCGAGACGACGGACCTCCCGGAGGACGCCGGCCACCGGTCGGAACTTCGGCTTGCCGTACATCGGCTCGATGCAGAACGAGCAGCCCTTGTTGATGTACCGCACGCAGCCTTTCGACGTGTCGAGTTCGACCGTCAGC
>DASWGO010000022.1:0-2048 GCA_036393695.1 Thermoplasmata archaeon | reverse complement strand
CTCTCGCCGGAAGACCTTGTAGCACGTCCACACGTCCGTCAGATTCAGGTCCGTGAAGATGTTCGAGAGGTGCGTGAGGGCCTTGTTCACGAGCGAGTGTCTGTAGAAGAGGACGCGATGGGGCCCACCGAGAAACCTCGAGCCGTAGACGACATCGGCAAGGTCGCGCTCGATTGGATCGATGAGCTGGAAGTACTCCTGCGGGTTGTACTCGAGGTCTGCATCCTGGATGATGACGATGCGCCCACGCGCGTGCCGAAAGCCTCGACGAAGTGCCGCGCCCTTCCCGCGGTTCCTCGGCTGGAGGCAGATCGAGATGTTCCCGATGGGCAGCGAATGGCCCGTCTTCGGGAGGGTCGTGGACTCCCGGCCGGACGCGATGCTCTCTGCGATCTCCTCGAGGAACTCGCGGGTGCCGTCGGTCGAACCGTCGTCGACGACGATAAGTTCTTTGTCGATCCCAACCTGCTGGACCCGACACAGGACTTCCTCGATCGTGGCGCGCTCGTTGTAGACCGGAATCACGACGGACAGCGTCGGTGCCGGCGGAACCTTCATGGCCGGGCGGCCTCCGGCGAGGCGCTGCATTCCGCGACCGCGAGAAGGCTCTGCCCGTACGGCGGCGCCCACCGCGTCTCGAGCCTCGATATCCAGGGAACCATGAGACGGTCATAGAGCGCGACAGAGCGAGCGTGGAGCGTTCTCTGTCGGAAGATTCGACCGGCGGCGAACCACGTGAGCACCCCGGGGAAGTTGAAATACCGAAGCAAGCGGGAACGGAATCCCGCCTCGACGAGCGACCGGGCCAAGAGGCCTTTCGTATACCGCCGATAGTGACCGAACGCTTCGTCCAACGAGCCATACAACCGTGGTCCCGCTGGGACCAGAAGGAGGAGCCGGCCGTCGCTGGTCAGCCGAGCGTGTAACGCCGCGAGGAAGGGTGCGACGTTCTCGACGTGCTCCAGAACGTTGAGCAGGATCGCCGAATCCGCGGAGATCGATACCGGCAGATCGTCGAGATGGCCGTGAACGAGGGTGACGCGCGGGTTGCCCGACAGGCGCTGTTCGAGCCTCGGGAAGAGGTTGCGCGCTGGCTCGACCACGATCAACTGATCGACGGCGGTCTGAGCCAAGAGAAGTTCGGAAAACGTCCCGATGCCCGCACCGACTTCGATGGTCCGAGGTCCGACGTGGGGAAGGAACTGGCTCAGGATCCAGCGATAGTAGTTCCGAGCCTGAACGAGTGCGTCGAGCTCGGTCCCGGAATACGAGAAGGCGCCGTCGCCCAACGACTCCCCTGTGGGAAGCTGTCGCCTGGCCCTGATGCCAGTCGAGAATTCGGAGGACGTTCCTCCTCGATGGACATTGTAAGTGACCCGGTGGCGTTGGACGAAGTCTTTGGGCCGTCGCCTTGGCTGCCGAAGGGGCGCAGACTTCCGGCGCTCAATGCTTCCGCACAGTTAGCGGAGCCCTCATCGTGCGTCGTGGAAGATGACGCCGAGGGTGTAGCGCGAGCCGGAGCGGACGCGGCTCACGCCGTGGCGCATCACGGCGCGGTGGTAGCCACGCGCACCTCGCGCGGGTCGGTAGCGCGTCGTAAAAATGACGGTCTCGCCCTGTTCGGTCGCCACGGCTTCGCCGCGTGACTGGGCGCGCGGCCGCGCCTCGACCAGCAAGAACTCACCGCCCGTGTAGTCCACACCCGGGCGGGAGAGGAAGCCGGTGAGCTGCAGGGGGAAGACGACGTCGCCGTAGAGGTCCTGGTGGAGACAGTTGTAGCCGCCAGCCTCGTAGTGGAGGAGGAGCGGGGTCGGCTTGGTCTGGCCGCGGCGGCGGCAGAGGGCGAGGAGCGATGGAAGATCGGGCGGGTGGCGCGTCGCCGTTCCCAGCGCGGCCTCCCACCGGTTTGCGATCGCCGCCAGGGGCGGGTAGGCATGAACGCGCAGCGCCTCGACGAGCGGCGGCAGCGGCGCGTCGAAGTACTGGTAGTCGCCCACGCCGAACTTGTAACGTGCCATCTCCACGCGGCTCCTGAAGCGGCGGTCGTC
>DASWGO010000021.1:0-1707 GCA_036393695.1 Thermoplasmata archaeon | reverse complement strand
GATACCATCACGTATAGCACCGCGGCCAGCACGACCGTAATCGCGACCATCAGGATGGTCGCAATCACGGGCGACACGGCTGCCTCATCCTTTCGGATGATGCTCTTCATGGTTCTGTCCTCCTGCGGCTTGCGCCGCCATCTTGGCACGGGGGAACCGACGCTCTTAAACGTGTCGTGGTTAATATTCGAAGTTGAGAACGAGTCCATAAGAGCCCGCGCCGCCCGAGGAAAGTGCCCTATTCCGGAGGGCGTCCGACGCGGGGAGGAGACCGACGCCGTCCACCGGCTCAGACCCCGAGTTCGAGGGCTTCATCGGACACGAGCACGAGCATGTTCCGGATCTCCTCCGTCTCGTATTCCTGCATCGAGATGATGACCGTGTAGGCGCCGCGGGCGCGCAGGTTGTTCACGAGGATGTGGAGGAACTCGCTCAGGATCTTCGTGTTGTTATGGATCGCGAGGCTGTTGATCGAGTCCAGCACGACGAGGGCGTTCCGGTCCGGGTTTTTGCGGAGGAGGAACTCGACCTTCAGCATGATGTTCTCGAGCATCGTCGGACTCTCGACGACGATCGAGTGGGGATGGCGCTTCGCCTGGGACATCATAATCTGCGTGATGCAGTCGACGAACCAGATGTGCTCCACCGGGATCTCGAGGGCCTCCATCGCGTTCAGGATGCTCTGGCTCGGGATCGTCGACGTCACGTAGACGACCTCGAGGTCTTTCTTCGTCGCGAACCGGTCGATCAAGCCTTGGATCGCGTCGAAATATTGATCCGCCTTCAGGTGAAGCGCGACGGCGGACGCGACCGGCAAGGCGGAAAGCTTCTCCGAGACCTCGGCCGGGATGCTCTGTTCAGCCACTTGCGGTCACGCTCCCGCCTTTCAGCAACGGCACCAGCAACACGCCGGACGTTGTGAGGTCGAGGACGTACTTCGCGCGACTGTGGGTCGTGCCCCGCATCTTCACGACCTGCAACGTCCGGAGGAGATCGCCGCGACGCTCGAGGTTCCCCGTCACGATCACGCCGTCGGCGAGGGCTTCCTCGACCCCCCAGCGGGAATAGCCTTCCTCCGTCGAACGGATCTCCGACACGAGGAGCGAGGTGCATCCCTTCGCGCTCAGGACCGTCCCGAGGCGGAGCAGGAAGTCCCGGATCCGCTCCTGGTCCTTGATCCGGTAGCAGACGGACGTGACGGAGTCGAGGACGAGCCGGCGGATCTTCTGCTCTTCGACGATGGAGGCGATTCGGCTGGCGAGGAGACGAGCTTCTTTGAAGTCCATGTCCTCTTTGTCGATGCCGAGCTCCTCGTAGATCTTGGGCATGTCAACGAACTGGAGCTTTCCCTGCTTCGCGAGACGGTCGTCGAAGAAGTCGAACGGGATCACGTTCTTCAGGAGCTTGTCGGTCGGCTCGGTGACGCTCAGGTAGAGGCTGTTCTCGCCCTCCAGCGCGCCGCGGATCAGGAACTCGATGCAGATCGAGGTCTTCCCCGTGCCGACGGATCCGGAGATCAGGACCGTGTTCCCCCGGGGGATGCCTCCGTTCAGGATGTGATCGATTGCATCGATGCCGGTGACGCATCGCTCACGCTCGCCGGCGTCGCGCTCCATCGTGGGCATCGACTCACGCAACAAACTTGGGGCGCGCTATAAGAGCTGAACGCGCTGAGTATCAGACCTGAAATCACGGCCTGGTCCGCGT
>DASWGO010000020.1:0-9800 GCA_036393695.1 Thermoplasmata archaeon | reverse complement strand
AGGCCTTCCGCGAGCGGAGTCCGAGCGCGCCCGGAGCGGACCTCTACCACGACGTCGTCTTCCCATCCCACCGTCCCCTCCCGGAAGCGGCGGCCGTCGTAATACCACCCGGAGACGCGCTGCACACCGCGCGATGGTCGGGTCGCGTTTAAACGTTGGCCGCGTGCTGCGGATGTCCTCGGAATCTTTATGGCGTGGGAGCTTTTCCTTCCGTTCGCGCCACCGTAGCTCGGCCGGTCAACGCGGATCCTCCGCCTGACCGCCCTGTACGAAGGCGATCGCGCAAATGCCGCCATAGCTCAGCCCGGCAGAGCGGCAGTTTCGTAAACTGCAGGTCGGGGGATCGAAGCCCTCTGGCGGCTCCCCACTTTTACGGAAGGCATCCGCGGTTCGAAGCCTGCGACGGCTTCTCGACTCCTCGTTTCCGTGCACGGCCAATCGGTCCTACTTCACTTCTTGGCGCCGCCAGAGTCGATCGATTCGGCCGGGCGTAATGAAGAACACGGGATAGAGCACGTAGGCCCCGAGGCTGAAGACGGGGTTGAGGAACGAGAGGAGGATGGCCGCCGCGGAGAAGCCCGGTCCCATGAGCATCCGGCGCCGAGCCAGCCAGATGAACCGGTCGTTGAGGCCCGCTTCCACGAGATGATGATGGAGCGTGGCGTACCAGATCGTCAGGAACATGAAAATCTGGATCGCGAGGAGGTTGAGCCCGTAGGCCACGATGGTCACCTGCTGGAACGGGTGGTGTCCCAGGAGGGCCGTCGTGAGCGGGAGCAGGCCGATGAACAGGAGGAAGGTATTGTTGAGCCAGATGAACGTCCGATCCGTGCGCTTCACGATCTGGAATCCGACGTGATGACCGACCCAGAAGACCCCGACCGTGACGAAGCTGAGCGCGTACGTCAGGACTCCCGTCACGATGTCCTCAAGGGCCGGGAGCTGTTGATTTGCCGGGCCCGTGATGTACGGGATGGTCAGGCTGAGCCCGAGGACCGTCATCACGGCTCCGAAGATGCCATCCGTCAGGGCCTCGACCCTCGTCTTCCCCAGTCCGGAGACGGTGCCTCCTCGCGCGCTCATGGAATGGCGGCGCCATCGAGCGGGGAGGTAATAAGTTCGGCCCATGGAGCGAATTCGAAGGGCCCGATTCCGGTCAAGACGTTCCGCTCGCACCCACACACTCCCGGTGGCTTCCCTGACGATTGACAACGCCATGATTTCGCGGACGGTCCCTGATGAGTGAAGTCTGTGTCGGCGCGCCCCGGGATACCTTTATGCCGGAGCCGTTGGCTTGTCGGCCGTATGGTTGGGAAAACCGAGAGTGCGGAGCATGAACGCATGCGAAAAACTCTGGCCACTTGGTTCACGACCCAGGGGCTCTCGAATGTCAAGAGTCCCGCGGATCCGGTTGCCGACATGGTGCCGGATGTTCAGGCGGATTACTTCGCCAAGATCGTGTACGGAGAAGCAAAGCTCTGCGAGGATTTCGCTACATCCGATACGAAAGACGAGTTGCTGAGCTATTGTGGGAGCCTCCCGTCTGAGTACAAGCTCGTCCTCGGGGTCCCGAAAGCCTGCGAGCCCACCGTTCAACGCGCCCTGACCGAGTGGGGCTTCACGCATCGCATCCAGTTAGTCGCGCTCTGACGTCCAGGCCGGGATTGGAAGTCTGGAACGCGCGTTGGCAGGGTTACTATCCGAATCGGCATTACGCGGTCTCACTTCTGATAACGTGAAACGACGGTTCCACGGACATTCTACTCTTCGCGAAAGCTATTTGACGGCTACTCCCCTTGGCTGCGTTCGTCCGGAGGAAGGCGTCGTATGCGGTACGGTCTCATTGGGTTGATGGCGGTAGCGATCGCTCTGAGCGTGTTCAGCTCGACGGTCGTCGCAGGGAAGCCGTCCGGGAGCGCCTCGGCGATCACGTTCTCGAATACCGCGTTGGTGTTGGCCAGCGGAAGTAGCGAGCCTGCCGTGACGATCGGTCCGGGCGGGACCGCGGTCTTCACTTCACTCTCCTGGATTACTTTCGGAACAAATGTGTGGAAGACCTCGTTCGGTGGGCCCCCCGGCTACCAAGGAATCCCTGACAACGGCATTGCATCGGGACAGCTTGGGGGCGAGGACGCCGACGTGGACATCGGGTCAACCGGTACCCTTCACTTCACGAGCCTGGTCGCTTTGGTCAACCCGCCGTTCACCGCAGCCCGCCTTGGAGTCTCCGCGATTACATGCCCAAATGCGGATACATCCAATAACTTCGCCAACTGCAAGGCGCAGATCATCGACACGACCCAAGCGGACCGACAGTGGATCACCTCCGACGGTGCGACGGTCTACATCTCGTATCACGATAGCGGCTCGAGCACATTGATTCACGTGCAGCGATCGGACGATGACGGCTTCACCTGGACTCGGGTTCGCGATCCGATTCCAGGCCACGATGGCCTCACCGGGATGTCTACGTTCAACAACGACCAAGGCCCGATCGTCGCGGACCCGACTACCCACTCTGTGTTCGTCGTATACGCGGCGGGTCAGGGCGGCCTCCAGAAGGGCACGAACGCCAACTTCAACAACATTGTCGTGTCCAGGAGCTTGGACAAGGGCTTGACATGGGTCCCGACGATCGTGTACCACGCGGCGGTCAACACCGCGCTGAACAACGTGTTCCCGGCCCTCGCGATCGATCCGACGAACGGGAAGATGTATGCGGCCTGGTCGGATGCTCACACGGTCTGGTTCGCGGCGTCCTCCGACCACGGGTCGACCTGGAGTTCTGCGGTCGCGGTGAACACCGGTCCTGCGGCGACGGCCGTGTTCCCGTGGGTCGCGGCGTTCGGCGGCAAGGTCGACATCGTGTACTATGGCACGACCGCATCGAGCAAGGACAACCCGACCGCGGTGTGGAACACGTACATGGCCCAGACGACCGACGACGGTTCGCAGTTCACGCAGACCGCCGTGTCCGCCCAGCCGAACCATGTCGGCGTGATTTGCACGAACGGCACCGGCTGCGCGAGAGGCACTCGGAACTTGCTCGACCTGTTCGAGGTCGCGATCAACCCACTGGACGGCAAGGCGGCGATCATCTTCACGGATGACACTTTGACGAGGTACACCCGGAATGACGGGACCGTTGCGCCACTTCCGCAGGTCGTCGTGGCTTGGGAGTCTTAGGGCCTCGACCGTTCCGTACTTATGGGTCGCCGCTCGTGGCCACCGACGTCGGCCTCGTCAGCGCTGACTCGACTCTCGAAAGTACGACATGAAGCCCGGCAGCCAAGGCGAACGAGGGAACGGTGGCGCCAATCGGGAGGCCAAAGACGACGATGACAAAGTACAGGGCGATGCCCGGAATCCAGCTCGCGAACGCGGGCCATCGCCACCGCGGAGCGGCCTCGAAGAAGTCCGCCGGGGCGTACCTCCGGCGACGCACGACGAAGGAATCCGCGATGACGACTCCGAGGAGGGGCACGAACAGCCCGCCGATTAGGAACAGGAACCCTTCGTATCCGCCGCCGATCCCTTCGCCGCGGCTCCAGAGGAACGCGGCCCCGGCCATCGCGATCACCGTCGCGGCGATGATGAACGTCGTCTGGCGTCGCTTCGGCGTCAGATTCTGGACCGAAACCGCGGTCGAGTAGACGTTCGCGAAGGCGTTATCCGTTTCGTCGACGAGGATGATGAGAAGGGGGAACGCGCCGAGGCCGAGTAAGCCGATGACCGCCAGAAAGTTCGGCTGACCGAAGGCGATCCCAAGGGCCATCAGCCCGGCTCCGAGCACGTAGAACACGGTGTTCGCAATCGTGTACCCCGCGGCAGTCCCGATCATCGAGTCTTTCGAGGATCGCGCGAATCGGTTGTAGTCCGAGATCAGCGGCCACCAAGAGACCGGCATCGCGATCACGAGGTCGAGGGCCAGGAGCAGGGAGGTGGTCCCCGAGAACGGTGCGTACCGCGCGCCGAGGTCGGGACCCTTCAGGACGAGCGCGATTGCGATCGCGGCTGTCGAAGCGTAGACGAGCCAGATCGCGAACCGTTCGAGCCACGCGCGGATGACCGCGAGCGGGCCTCCGAGGGCAAGGGCCGCGACGACCACGCCGAAGATCGGGATGAAGAGCGCCGCAGTCGACGGCCCGAAGATGTCCCCGGCGAGCGTCGCCGCCGCGATCCCCATGACGAGGAGTTCGAACGCGGCCCAGCCGAGGAGCTGGAACACGTTCAAGGCCGTCGGGATGTACGACCCCGTTCGACCGAGGATGGGACGCAGGCTGACCATCGTCGGAACGCCCGCCCGGCTCCCGTGGTGCGCCGCGGCCGCGAGCATCACGCTCCCCAGGACGGAACCGACCAAGGCGACCACCGCGGACTCGGCCAGCGTGAGGCCGAACCCAAAACCGCCAACACCGATGAGGAGCGTCCCCGCGGCGAGGACCAGGAGCCCGACGCCAAGGCTCGACCACAGCACGAACAGGTCGAAGGTTCGCAAGACCCGCAACGCCGGCGGCACGGGTTCGACGCCCCATTCCGGCGGCCTGCGCAGACGGACCATCGGGAGGCCAAAGCCTCCGCGTATATATCGGATTCGCGAACCGGCCGGCGACCGGCCGCCTATTTCCTGGTCTTCGCGAACTTCTTGAACGAATGCTTGAGCGCGGCGACGAGCGGGAGTTCTCTCCCCGCAAGGAAGTTGATGAGGGCTCCGCCTCCCGTGCTCACGTGATCGATCCGATCCGCCAGGCCGAATTGTTCGACCGCGGCGACGGTGTGTCCGCCGCCGACGATCGAGAAGCCGTCCGCCTCTGCGACCGCGGTGAGCAGCTCGCGGGTGCCGACGGAGAACGGCTCGAGTTCGAATACGCCCGCCGGACCGTTGACGAAGATCGTCTTTGCGCGGCGGATTTCGTCGACGTAATGGGCGATCGTGTCCAGTCCGATGTCGTACACCTGCCATTTCGCCGGGAGATCGGACACCGGGACGGGCTTCCGCACGCCGTCGTCATTCAGGACCACGTCCATGGGCCGCAGGATCCGTCCGGGAAAAAGCGCGAGGAGTTCTTTGCACATCGCCCGGTGCGCCTCGTAGTCTTCGACCTCCCGGCGCATGAAGTCGGTCGTCGGCTTACCGGGGTCGATTCCCGCGGCATCGAGGAACAGGTTCGCGACGCCCCCGGACGTGAGGACGCTGTCCACGACGTCATTCTCGAGCATGTGCCGCGCGACCGCGATCGAGTCGTCGGCCTTCACGCCGCCGAGGAGGGCGATCTTCGGCCGCTCGGGCTCCTGGACCGCGCGGCTCAACATGGTCAGCTCGCGCTCCATCACGCGACCCGCGAGGGAGGGCAGCACCTCACAGAATCCGACAAGACTCGGCTGCGCCCGGTGGGCTGCGGCGAACGCATCGAGGACGAAGAAGTCCGCGTGGGGCGCGAGTCGGCTCACGATGTGGGTCTTCGCCATCTTCTCGAGCTTCGTGTCCGCGAGCGCTTCTTCCTCCGAATAGAAGCGCGTGTTCTCCAGCACGATGACGTCCCCGACGTGCATCGACTCGATCGCTTCGATCGCGGGCCGACCGAAGAGACTCGGCACGTAGCGCACGGTATGTCCCAGGAGTGCGCCGATCCGCTCCGCGTGCACCTCGAGGGTCGTGAAGTCGTCTTTTCCCGGTCGCGACTGGTGCGCGAGCAACGCGACCTTCGCCCCTCGCAGCTCCCGGATCGTGAGCAGGTGCTCCCGGATCCTCGCATCGTTCAGGAGTTCGCCGGTCGCCGGGTCGATCGGAGAGTTGATGTCCACTCGCAGGAGGACCGTGCGGCCCGAGAGGTCAAAATCATCCATCGTGAAGAAGTCCCGGGCCATCGGCATACGACGCAAAATCCCGGAGCATAATAGTCCTTTCGCATCGCGAGTGCGCGTCGACCGCCGCGGCGGATGCCTCACGGTTCTCAAACGAGGAAACTAGGTTGGAACCTTTTTAGAGGGGCCCCGGGAATGGGCCGTCGCCACCGAGGGACCTCTACGCCGCAGGACCTCCTCCTTCCAGAGGGAAAACTCATCCGTACCACGCGGGGCGGTCCCAACGCGCTCAAGCAGCTCTTGCTCGATCTGAAGAAGTACTCATTCTCGGGCTACGTCCGGACGGTTCGGGGCGGGAGCGGGAAACGGTCCGAGGGAATCGTCCTCCTCCGAGGCGGGAACCCCGAGGCCAGCCTGTACCATCGGGACGGCACACAAGACCGCGGGCGGAGCGCGCTGAAGAAAGTGTGGCAGGACTCGTACGACGAGTCGTGCATCGTGGAGCTCCACGCCCGAGTGGACATGGACGGCTTGGTCAGAGAATACGCGGACTCGATCCTCGAACGGCCCGCGAAGGTCGTCAAGAAGACCAAGATCCCGCAGACGATGGAACGGTCGGAAGTCGAGAAGCAGATCCGCGCGTGGAAGGACAAAGGGTACGACATCTCCTCCCTCGAATCGAACCTGGATGCGGAACCGTCGATCCTCGCGGCGTCCGTCGTCGCGATGCGGGACGGCGTGAAGAAGGCCGAAGCCGTCGGCGAGATGTTGGCAGGCCTCGACGTTTCCGGATTCGAATCCCGAGCCGCGATTCTCCGGGAGAGACTCAAGGACCCCGTGAGACACCCCGACATCGACACGGAGGTCGAGAGCCTCCGGGACGCGGTGGAGAGCCTGCGCCAGATCGAAGCGCGTCGCCAGGTCGAGCTGGAGCGAGGGCGAGACTCACAAGAGCGCACCAGAAAGGTCCTGGATCTCGTGATGAAACAGCAGCAGGCCCTGCGGCCCGAGGCCGGTCCATACTCGACCGAAGACGTCGCGCGGAAGGTCCTCGAAGAATCGCCGCCCGCGCGGGATGCGGCGACGAATCTGGTCCAGACGTACACGTTCGAGTCGTTCATCGTCGGAGAGAGCAACCGGTTCGCCCACGGCGCCGCGGTCGCGGTCGCGAAGCAGCCGGCCAAGGAGTACAATCCGCTCCTCATCACGTCTGGCCCGGGCCTCGGGAAGACCCATCTCCTCCATGCGATCGGGAACTACGTCGCGTCCCATGCGAAGGAATCGAAAGTGCTGTACATGACCTGCGAAACGTTCGCGTCGAGCCTCGCGAACGCGAAAGAGGTCGGCACCTTGTCGGCGTTCCGGGAGCGCATGCGCGGCATGGATTGCCTCCTGATCGATGACATCCAGTTCCTGAGCGGCATGCCGGAGGTTCACGAGGAACTCTTCCACACGTTCAATGATTTGCACGACACGCAGAAGCAAATCGTCCTGGCGAGCGACCGCGCCCCGAAGGCGATCCCGAACCTCGACGAGCGCCTGATCTCGCGTTTCGAATCGGGGCTCGTCGCCGGCCTCGAGCCTCCGGACCTCCTGATGCGGGTGACCATCCTCGAGCGTCGCGCCCGCGACGCGAACATCCCCATCGAGGGGGAAGTGCTCGCGTGCATCGCGAACCTCGTGGCGAACAACGTCCGAGAGCTCGGTGGGGCCTTCAATCGGGTCGTCGCGTTCTCGTCGTTGATGCATCGCCCACTCACCCAGGATCTCGCCCGCGAAGTCTTGTCCGGTGCGACCGCGGAACCGACCGCCGAACCGATCCCGCAACCGGTGCATGAGCGGATCGCGGACGAGCGGGCCGACCGTCCCCCGAGCTCCGCGACGGCAACCCACGAACTTACACCAGGCCGCAGCTACCTGATAGAGGAGGAGCGACCCGCACGGGCGTTCCGCCTCTTGACGGATTTCCTCGGTGGCGGGGGCGGCGGCCTGGTCATCACCCGCACGAACCCGAAACGCGTGCGGCAGGCCCATGACCTGCCAAGGGAACGCGTCCTATGGCTCACGGACCGCGAGGGCTCTGCGGAGGAGACGATCGCCCCCGCGCTCGAGCGAATCGTCTACGAGATCGAGGACTTCATGGGGAAGCAGACCCGCGGCGCCATCCTCTTGGACGGAATCGAATACCTGGTTTCGAACAGCTCGTTCGATGCGGTGCTGATGTTCGTGCGGCGGCTGTTGGATGCGATCTCCGAGAGCCGCTACGCGTTCATCATCTCCCTCGGGCCCGCGACCTTGAAGGACCAAGAGCTCAAGACGCTCGAGCGAGAGATGGAAGTCATCCGGTATCCGTGATTGTCGAAGGACTTACTCGAGACTTCGAACCGCCTTGTGAAACTCGCGGATCTGGCGGAGCGCATCTCCCCAGGACTCCTGCTTCACGTGGGCGCTCGCGTCCTTGAGGATTCCAATGGGTCGGGAGAGGTCGTTGCCTCGGACCTTCAAGTCCAGCAGTTCGTTGCGCGCTTTCCGCATCTCCTCCTGGACGAACGCCGGGACGTCTCGCTTCATGCGCTCTTGCGCCTGCTTCCCGAAGCGGAGGGCGCCCGGGGCGTCCCGCCGGTCGAGCGATTCGCGGCCTTGCCGGAGGAGTCGCTCGGCGTCGCGGAGGTCCAACCCCATGGCCCGCGCCTCACGCGCGAGGCGATCGCCGCCATCAATCATCTGGCGGGCCTCGTGGAAGTCCTTCGCATCGGTCTGGAACGTGCCGAGCGCCAACTGGAGCCGGTCCCAGGCCGCGTCGTAGTCGCCGGCTTCCAGCCGACCGACGGCTTCTTGGAGCTTCGGGGTTGCTGCCTGGACGCCCGCATCCCCCTTCGCGGCGCGCAGTTCTTGGAGGAACGCGTCGATTTGGCCGCCGATGAAGTCGACGAACGCCACGTCGAGCGTGCGTCGGGCGTCCGCGATGAGCGTGACCGCGCGCTCGATGTCGCGTCCCTTCCCCGCCTGGATCGCGTCGTTGATGATCCGTTTCCCCTCCTCGATTTCGAGCCCAATCCGTTTGGCCGAGACCAGGAGAGGCTTCACCTCGTTCACTAATTTCGGGAGTTCGCGGTAGAGGAGCTTCCGGTCTCCGGATGGAATTCGGCGGTCCGATTCCCGACGGGTCCGCCGCAATTGGTCGATCCGGTTCTGGAGGGGGCTCCGAGCCGGCTTCACGGTGGCCGCGGGACCCGTGAACGACCGGGCCATGGGGGCCTCCGACCGGACGGTCTCGACGACCGGAGGTGGCCCGCGGATTTTCCCCATCGGGGCCGCAGCGGTCTGCGCGTCTTCCGCGAACCGGACCCCGCAACTCGGGCACCGGTCCGCGTCCGCCGGGACCGAGGTCTTGCAGACGGGACATTCGTATTCCGTCGCCTCGCCTTCGGAGAATTCCGCGCCGCAGCCCGGACACACGGTCGCGTCCGCCGAGACCAGCGTCTCGCAGACGGGGCAGAGGAATTGCTCGCCGAGATCGGCCGCAGCCTCCACGGCGGGTCTCGGTTTCGCTTCGGCGCCGGCCTCGGCCGATTCGGGGGTTTCGCGGGCGACGTTCTTGAGCGTCTCGAAGATTTCGCGGTGGTCTTCCTTGCCTTCCATGATCGAGGCGAGGATCTCGTCGATGCTCCGGCCGTCCTTCACGGGCATCTCGACGGGGTCCGGGCTCCCGCCGATGTCGAACAAGGTCAGGTCCGTCTGACACGAAGGGCATACGCGCGCGTCCGCGTCGATTGGAGTGTCGCAGACGGGACAGACTTTCGTTTCCTTCGCTGGCGTAAGCCGACACCTCGAACTCGTCGACGCGTTTCTATCTGGAAACTGCGTACTAAGACTTTCCGGACTCAGTCCAGAGAATGATAAGTCCTCAGCCCAGATAATCAGCGCAAAACGATTAAGTGAGCCCTGCCCCCGTGTGATGCGTATCCGGCGCGGCCATGGCGTTTCGCAGTGCA
>DASWGO010000019.1:0-6447 GCA_036393695.1 Thermoplasmata archaeon | reverse complement strand
TCGGTCATCCGCTCCGCACGGAACGTGAGGTCGACTTTCTCGAAGACGCCGTTGGAGTCCGCGTCGGTCCACTGCGCGTCGAGGCGCAGGTACGCGGTCTCCTCCGGCACGCCGTTCTGGTCTTCGTCGGTGACCTCCGAGCCGCGGGCCGTGACCGTCACGAGCTCCGGGTGGCCGTCATCGTTCGCGTCCGTCGCCTGTGCATACAGGACGAACGCGGCGGTGTACTCCGTGATGCCGTCGTGGTTCGCGTCACGGACCGCCGTCGCATGGACGGTCACGTTCGTCGACTCGAACGCCCCGTTCGAGTTCGCGTCGACCGCGAGCACATCGATCGTCGCGCCGCGCGTCTCGTCGACCAAGCCATCGGAGTTGAAGTCCTTCTCCTCGGTCGCGACGAGGTGCAGCTCGACGCGGTCCGGGTGCTGGTCTTCGATCGCGTTCACGACGACCCCGTCGACGGTCGCGAAGGAGTGGTCCTCCGGGAAGCCGTCGTCATTCCGGTCGATCGCGGCCTCCGCGCGGATCGTCAGGGTGGCCTTCTCGAAGATCCCGTTCGAGTTGTCGTCCATGGCCTCGAAGGTCCCTTGCAGACTCGCGCGGTACTCCGGCGTGCCGTCCTGGTCCATGTCCCGCACGACCGCGGCGGTCAGCGTGAACCGGGCGAGTTCCGGGTAACCGTCGTCGTTGGAGTCCGTCGCGAGGGCCGTGATCTCGAGTGCCTTCCGGACCTCGAGCACGCCGTCGGAGTTCGGGTCCGCGCGGGCGTAGAGGTAGATCCGACCTTCGACTCGCTCCGCGAACCCGTTCGAGTTCGCGTCGGTCATCGCGAAGGAAATCTCGATGCCGCGGGCGAGCTCGTCGAAGCCGTCGCCGTTGCGGTCGAGCGCCTCATACGCCTTCGCGCTGAGGGTCGCGGTCTCGTTGTGCCCGTCGTTGTTCGCGTCCCGCGTGCTTGCGGTCAGGTCGAGCGCCGCGCGGTATTCCGGCGTCCCGTCGTCCCCGATGGCGTACGTCTGGTAGACATGGACCTCGAGGTCGACCGCGTCCGGCGTGCCGTCGCTCGCGGAGTCGGTCATGCAGATCTCCGCCTGCACGGTCCGCACGAACTCGGCGTTGCCGCTCTCGTTGCGGTCGAAGCGCTGTTCGCCGGCGAAGGTTGCCATGACGGATTCCGGCTTCTTGTCGCCGTTCGCGTCCTTCACGCTGAGGGTCCAGAGGCCCTGGGCCGTGTACTCGTGGACGCCGTTCTGGTTCGGGTCCGCGTATGCCTCGACGCCCTGGCGGCCCTCGAGCGCGTTGAACTTGCCATCCGAATCGTTGTCCCAGACCTGGAAGTCGCGGGCGATCGTCAGGCCCGCCTCAGGCACGCCATCGTGGTCCGCGTCAACGACGCACGTGCCGAGCATCCGCCCGTGCACGTACTCCGGGTTGCCGTCGTGGTTCGCGTCCGTCGCCGTGAATTCGTTCCGCCAGCTGCATCCGCTCTCGTTGTCCTGGGGCGCGATGAAGCGCATGAGGTCCGGCGCGCCGCGAACATGGTCCGCGTCCTTCGGGAGGACGCCGAGGCCGAACGAATCGAGGGAATCGTTCGAAAGGTCATCGCGGGTCTCGTTCACTTCGCGCAGCGCCGGCACATCCGTACCGACGGGATCGGGCTGTCGGTCCGATTCGCTCGCGGGGACCGACTGGGAACCGGCGGGAGCACCGGACGGGCTCGACGGCGCGACCTGGGCCGCGGGCGGGGCCGGCGTGGCGCCGGGCGCGCTCGACGCGGACAGGACCGCGTGGGACTGACTCGCGTCGGCCGCACTCTGGACGGTCAAGATCGCGCCGCGATTCGAGGGCGTGTAGCTGAGGAGGCGCAGATACGTTCCGTCGCGCGTGAGGCCGCCGCCCACCATCGGGAGGACGGCCGCACTCACCGCGACCATTCCGAGCGCAACCGCCAGCGCCAGGAAGAGGGCGCGAGGCGGGCGTTTCGACACGCAGTAGGCTTGCATCGGGATTCACCTTTGCGATGACACGCGAGGCCGGGGGTATATCCAGACCCGCAAGAGTCTTCCCGATGGCTTTATTATCTAGAATGGACGGCGTGAAGGCGATCGTTTCCGGTGCTGATTCCGGTAGCCTCCCGGGCCGCCCGAACCGTATCGGACCGTCCCGACGATCGAGTGCGTGGACCCCGATTTCGCGTGGAGAAAACCGTGCGGTTCGTCTCCGAATTATCCGGGTACCACCGGATGTATTCGGTCCTCCACTCACACCTACATGAGCGTCCACGACCATGCATATCCAGGAAAAGGGGGAGGCTCATGGCACGATTGGGTGGCCGCGCGGTGGAGGCGCTTCGAGCATTCTTGCTCGTCCAAGGCCCTGCCACGGCGCAGGACCTCCGTGGCAGTCTGCACCTGTCGCGCGCGGAAACGTATGAGGTGGTCCGAAAAGCGGCGAACCGAGGCCTCATCAAGGTCGTGGCGCACGTCCACACGGACGACAACCATCGATCCCAGGCGTGGGACGTCGACTCCCCGGACCGGGAGCTCGTGTGGCTCCGCCACGAACAGCGGGTTCGAGGCCGATACTGCACGTGCCTGCCTACGGCACGGCGGGGCGGGAGGGTCGGAGCGACATGACGACGAACTATCTCGTCGTATGGTGGGTGGCCCAAACTCCCCACGCCGCGCTCTTCGACCACCTGGAGGCGGCAAAAGCGGCGGCGAGTGTGCGGAATGCGCTCATGGTCACGGTCTCCGGGACTGGGGTCGGGGTCGACGAGGTCGTCGACTGGTACCGGCGCAACGAAGAAGGTTCTCCGCTCCCGGCGGAATGGCGCGACAGTTTGGGGCAGCCGCGCGTCCCCTGGGCTTCCAAGGGAAATCCACTGCCGGGTGTGCGGGCGTTGAGCGTCCCGAAGGGTTGACCGATTGTTCGTTGTCGAGACCCGATTGAGTTTGAATCCAGCCAAGGAACAAGACCGATTCCGAATCTCTCGCTGACGAAGCGGCGGAAGGCTCAAGGACCGTGTCTCGCCTCCGGCACCGTCGCGGGTCGAAGGTGAGAATCCTACGCGGTCGGACACCTGGACGGCACTGATGGTCGTGCTTGCCATCATGGCTCTCCTCCTCGTCGTGATTTTCGTTCCTCGACCAAACGTCCGTCTTACGGACGTCCGCTACCAGACGAGCTCATGCGATCCGGTCACGTCGAGCGTCGTGGCCACGGCGTACGTGACCTTCACCAACACCGGCGCGGTCGACGGCTACATTGTGGCTCGATTCTATGTCGACGGAGCGCGGCGCGCGACGAGCGGATTCGTCGTTGCCGCACAAGCTACGGTCGAGGGGACGTTGGCGGCACAGATCATGGGATGCCTCTCTCACCACTACAGCCTCGACACATGTTTTCCGGGAGAGTCCGGGACGTGCTAGAATCGACTTGATGAAATCGCAGGCGACACTGTGGGTTTGGTATTAACGTCGTCCGCCTGGGCCGTTTGCCATTATTGCAAGCGGTGTGCCGGCCCGCCTAGATCCGATCGCACAACCGAAAAACCATCATCTGTTTCGCTCCGCGAACGCCGCGAAGAACGCATTAAGTAGCGCGGCCCACATCGGCGCGACAGCACATGCCCTCCCGGCCGTACAAAGATCTCGTCATCTACGGCTGCTTCGTGTTGAACCGGCTCGTCGCGGAGATGGGGATTGACCTTTACCAAGATGCGCTCGAGGCGAAGCTCGCCCTCGTCTTGCCGAATCAACGCGGCTTGTCGAAAGAGGAAGTGAAGCGCGAGATCAAGTCGAATCACTTCATGACGGATCGAGTGATCGAGTCGCTACAGAAGGAGGGCCACGCGACCGTCGAAGTCGTCGAGGGCCACTACCGGATCCGCATCACCCGGGAGGGCTTGCTCCACATTCGTCGCTTCAATGAGTTTTACCGGAAGGTGTACCAGGAGCAGATCCGGGACCACTACCGGTTCACGAAAGCGCCGTTCTGGCTCCGCGACTGACCGCCGCCGAACACCGTGAGAAGGGGAGCGAGTTAACCTTAAACGAGGTTGACTTGGAGGAATCCGCCACTCCAAATTCGCGCTCTTTCAGAGCCGCCGGCCGCGATCGCGATTCAGGCGGCCGTGGGCGTGCCGGTCCCACTCATCACGGGCTCGACGACGATCGGGATGAAGTCGTAGGTGCCGTCATCCCGTTCCATCGCGAGTTCAAGGGAGCACACGAACGTCGAGCCGCGGATCTTCACGCGCGCCGACTCCTTCGTCAAGAAGTCGTACACATCGGAGGTGACGCTCTCGTCTCCCTTCGATCGCCAGAGCACGAGGATCCGCGCCGGCGGGATCTTCGTGGCGCCCGAGGTGTCCTCAATCGCGGTCTTCAGGGCCTGCAAATCCGCGAGGGTCGGTGCGCGCTCGAACGCTTTCACGAACACCGCGAACCCGGCCGCCCCGAGGCTGGTGAATCGCCACAAGCTCGAGGGCTCCCGTCGCACGTAGGCATCGAAGGCGTACGTGAGGCCGCTCTTCCCCGTGAGCAAGGCCGGCGTCGCGACAGCGGCCGGGATCGCCATCATCCCGCGGACGTCGGAGCTCGTCGCCCCCAGATACGTCAGGATCCGCTGGACGGCGTCGTTCCCTTCCGGGACGTACACGACCGGATCCGCTTGACGGACGCGCTGGATCACGCGGTGCCGCAGGGCGAAGTAATCGAAGAAAGTGCGCAGGTCACGCATCAGCTCGAGGATGCTGAAGCCTAGGATGAAGAGGGCCACGAGGACGGCTCCCAGGAACACGAGGGCGCCGGTGGTCAACACCTGCAACGCTCCGAAGATCACGACGAGGATGAGCAGGACGAGTCGTCCGGTCGAACCGGACACGGTTCGCATCGTCAAGAGGAGGACGACGATCGGGATGAAGAGGAGGAGCGCGAGTCCGGGTGCTCCGCCGAACGCCGCCGCCGAGAGGACGATGAGAAAGAAGTCGAGGAGGATCCAAACGGAGACGAACCAACGCACATAGCGCAGCGTCTTGCGGATCTTCGGGGTCTGTCGGTCCACGGACTCGGCGAGGTCGAAGATCGCGCCGATCGGATCTTCCACCGCGCGGGCATCCTTCGTCGCTTGCTCGCGGTCCACGATTGAAGACGAACCTGATTGTATATAATGAGGTCGGGAAGATTCCGAGCTCCCGCTCGTCACGAGCCCTCAGGAATGCTTTTCCCCGAACATTCCCTCCCCATGAGGAGGCGACGACGTGCCAGGAAGCCCTCGACAACTGCCGTTCGCCCGACTCGCTAAGAAGATCCTCGATGACTATTGGTCGTTTCACCCGACCACCGCGGCTGCTGCCGGGATCCATCGGTACGATGGGATTCTGCCTGTCTATACCGCGGCAGCGCTCCGTGCCTACACGACGCGGGTCCGCGAATACCTCGGAGCGTTAGGTCGGCACGAACGCGGCGACGGCCTCTCCCGGCAGGTCCGGCTTCGACTCGGTGTCCTTCGCGGTCTCCTCCTCTCCGAGCTGTCCGAAATCGAGGACCAGCGACTGCCGAGGGCGTTTCCGCTGTACTTCCTGCTCCGCATGAACATCGTCAACTATCTCCTGAGGAAGTACGCTCCGCTCGACCGTCGCGTCCGTCTAATCGGAAAGCTGGAGTCCCAGGTCCCACGCTTTCTCAAGGACTTGCGGTCGACGCTGGACCGGCGCCTCGCGGAGACCTTTTTCGAGATCGGGGAGATGGCCGCGACCGGGATGCTCGACGCGTACGCGCGCGAGCTGCCGGACATCCTGGGCGGCGTTTCGCCGAGCGTTCGAACGTATGTGGAAGGCACGAATGAAACGGCCATCGTGGAACTGAAAGGCCTGGTGAGTGACCTCGCTGCGAAGTACCACCCGCGACTCAAGAAGGACTTCGCCCTCGGCCGACGCAAGTATGAGCGGATGATCTTCGCGGAACATCTTGTCGACATCCCGATCGAGCGACTCCTCGACGTCGGCCGCGCGGACCTGGATGCGAACCGCCGGCAATTCGAGGAGACCGCGAAACGGATTGACCCGGGAAACGAGCCCTTGCAGGTCATCGAAGGCATCGCGGCGGACCATCCGCCCGCGGAGCGCTTGATCGACGACACGCGTGCCATGCTCGAGGAGATTCGGGAGTTCGTCATCGCCCACGACCTCGTCACGGTCCCGTCGGAGGAGCGGGCCCAGGTCATCGAGACCCCCCGATTCTTCCGCTTCGCGACCGCCGCGCTGAATCCTCCCGGGAGCTTCGAGAAGGTCGCGCGGGAGGGCTTCTACTATGTCACACCCGTCGAGGAATCGTGGCCGGCGGAAAAACAGGAGGAATGGCTGCGCCACTTGAATTACACGATGCTCCGGAACATCTCGGTCCACGAATGTTATCCCGGACACTATGTCCACTTGCTCCACCA
>DASWGO010000018.1:0-3360 GCA_036393695.1 Thermoplasmata archaeon | reverse complement strand
TCCGGGTACCAGTCCCAAATCGATCACGGGATTCGACGGGTGTCCGCCGCGAGGGCCGCGCTCGCCGAACTCGCAATCGGCGGCACCGCCGTCGGTACGGGAATCAACGCGCATCCTGACCTCCCGGGTCGCGTTGTCGAGAAGATCAGCGCCGCGACCAACACGAAGTTCCGGGTCGCGGAGAACCACTTCGAGGCCCAGGCGGCCCGAGATGCGCTCGTCGAAGCGAGCGGCGCGATCCGCACCGTCGCGATTTCGATGATGAAGATCGCGAACGACTTGCGGTGGCTCGGATCTGGACCGCACACGGGGCTGCGCGAGCTGAACCTCCCCGCGGTCCAGCCCGGCTCCTCGATCATGCCGGGAAAAGTCAATCCGGTGATTCCTGAAGCCGTCATGCAGGTCGGCGTCACGGTCATCGGCAATGATGTGGCGATTGCGATCGCGAACACTCATTCGAACCTCGACCTCTCGACGATGATGCCCGTGATGTCGCAACGAATCCAGCAGAACATCGAGCTCTTGGCGAACGTCGCACGCGTCTTCGCGCACAAATGCGTCGATGGAATAAGCGCGAACGTGGACGTTCTCCAGCGCTACGCGGAATCGAGCCCCGCGATCGCGACAAAACTGAACCCGATCATCGGCTACGAGAAAGCCGCAGAAATCGCGAAGGAGGCGGGCCTGACCGGGAAGACGGTCAAGCAGCTCGTCATCGAGAAGGGCATCCTGAGCGCCGAGGAAGCGGAAAAGGTCCTCGACCCGCGACACCTGACGAGCCCGAGCAAAGACATGCTCGGAGGCGGCGGTGGCTAGGCACCCCCGGATGCCCGTCGTCTACCTGATGGCAGATCGCACCCAACCACCGGCGCAAAGGACAAAGCTTCGACCGATGCTCTCCGTCCCGGCCGGAACGGCCACAGGAGCGGAGACACGTGCCGTATCGCCGCGTGAAGGACCCCACCCAAGTCGTCGTCATTTTCAAGACCCATCTGCGGGAGGGAGCGGACGCGGAAGCGTACCGGAAGACATCCCGTCGCATGCACGAGCTCGTCGAGCAGATTCCGGGATTCATCTCAATCAAGGCATACACGGGCGAGGACGGGGAGGAGATCGACCTCGTCCGTTTCGCGAACGAGGATGCCTTGAACGCATGGAAGGAGCAGCCGGAACATCTCGAGGCGCAGCGCCGCGGCCGCGAGGAGTTCTACGATCGCTATTCCGTCCAGGCCTGCAAGGTGGTTCGCGATTACGAGTTCCGGCTCGACACACTCGACTAGGACTTGGAAAGCCCATCCGGAAGGCAGGACACAAGGTCTTTCATCGCGATGAGCCATGCCCGGCCAAGGGAGGTGGTATGAACGCGACATGACACGACGGAGGCCCTCCCGGGCGAGGCTTAGGCCGTTCCGTCTCGACGATGCCGCGGACCTGTGCGGTATCTATGCCTTGTTCTTCGTGGACAATGCAGTGAAGTATGGCAACGGCCGTATCATCGTTGCAGAGGCGGACCGCCATGCGGTCGGGTTTGTGATGTGGGGTCCGGCGTTCGAGCCCGCGTGGTTCGACCCGGGCGTGGAGCGCTGGGCGGAGCTCAACGAACTCCATGTCCATCCGGACTACCAAGGTCACGGCATCGGGACGCGTCTCGTACGAGCGGCGGTCCAGCAAGCGCGCGCGGCCGGGTTCGCCGTGATGTACTTGATCGTGGAGGGCTCCAACGCACCGGCCCGCCGGGTATACGAGACGAACGGCTTCCGGGAACACAACCGAATAGTGCGGTACAAGATCGAGCTTTGAGCCTCAAGTTCTCTCGATTCGAGGCCGGTCGTTCTACACCAGCTTGAGCGCTCCGCCCTTCACGAGCCGACAAGCTTCTGCGTGTCAATCTGCGCCCGTTGCAGGCGACCCGAGTAGTCGACGTAGACCGTCTTCCAGTACGTGAACTCCTCGAGCGCCGTCGTCCCGGCTTCCCGGGTATCGGTCGGACCCGTCTCCTTCGTACCGCCGAACGGTAGCTGGACCTCGGCCCCGATCGTCGGCGCGTTCACGTACGTGATTCCGGCCTCGAGCTCGTGCATCGCGCGGAACGCCCACCGAAGGTCGTTCGTGTAGATCGACGAACTGAGTCCATACTTCACGGAGTTCGCGATCGCGACCGCGTCTTCGTAGTCTTTCGCCTTGAGCACGCTCAGCACAGGTCCGAAGATCTCCTCCTGGGCGAGGCGCTTCTTGCGGTCCACCGCGAAGACCGTCGGGGAGATGAAGAATCCGCGGTCGTACGCTCCGCCCTTCAACTTCTGGCCGCCCGTCAGGAGCTTGTCCCCTTCTTTCTTGCCGATCTCGATGTACTCCAAGACCTTCTTCTCTTGGTCTGCGGATGCGACGGGACCCATGTCCGTCTTCTCGTCGATGGGATTGCCGACCCGGAGCTTCTCCGCCCGCTCGACGAGTTCGTCGACCACTTGATCATAGACTTTCTCATGGACAATCAGACGCGATGCCGCGGTGCACCGTTGCCCCGCGGTCCCGAACGCGCCGAACATGACGCCATCCATGAGCAGGTCGACGTTCGCATCGTCCATCGCGATGATCGGATTCTTACCGCCAAGCTCGAGTCCGACCTTGATCATCTTCTTCGCGGCGCTCTCGTATACATGCTTGCCGGTGTCGACGCCGCCCGTGAAGGAGATCGCGCGGATGTCCGGATGGCCCACGAGGCCGTCGCCGACGATGGCGCCGCTTCCGGTCAGCATGTTCACCACGCCGGGCGGGAAACCCGCTTCGTCGAGCACCTCGACGAACCTCGCCGCGCAGAGGGGCGTGAGGCTCGACGGCTTCAGGACGAACGAGCACCCCGCGATCAGTGCGGCCCCGCTCTTCCACGCCGGGATCGCCATCGGGAAATTCCAAGGCGTGATCAGGCCGACCGGTCCGACCGGGAGGCGGGTGGTGAGGCACATCTTGTTCGGCAACTCGGACGGCACCGTCTCCCCGAACATCCGTCGGCCCTCCCCGGCCGCGTACTCGTAGAAGTCGATGACCTCCTGCACATCGCCGCGGCCCTCCGCGATGATCTTGCCCATCTCCGTCGTCACGGTCCGCGAGAGGTCCTCCTTCTTCCGGCGGAAGATCCGTGCGGCCTCGAGGAGCAACTCGCCGCGCCGCGGGGCGGGCGTCTTCTTCCACTTGTCGAAGGCTTCTTTCGCATGGCGGACTGCCTGATTGAGCTCGTCCTTCGTGGCCAGCGGAAATGTCGCCAGGGTCTCGCCCGTCGCCGGGTTGCGCGTCTCGAAGCGCTTCCCGTCCGATTTCCGCCACTTGCCGCCGATGAAGAGGCCGTATTCCTGGACCATGTCC
>DASWGO010000017.1:0-10135 GCA_036393695.1 Thermoplasmata archaeon | reverse complement strand
TTCGCCTCGCTCCTCCATGATCTCGAGGAAGACGTCACCCTCTGGTGCTACTCCCTTCAAGGGATCCGGGCCGACGTGGATTTCATGGTCTGGGCGATCGACCCGCACCTCGAGACGTTCCGGGAAATGGCCCGTCGAGTCTCATCGACGGAACTCGGCCATTACCTCGAGACGACGTACGCATATCTCGCCGCGAGCAAGCGGTCCCAATACGTGGGCGGCCACACCCACAAAGGTCAGGACGGTCTCGCCCTAAAATCGGAGCCGCACGGCAGCCGCTACCTCTTCGTCTATCCGTTCGTGAAGAAGCGGGAGTGGTACTCGATTCCCTTTGAACGTCGGCAGGAGATCATGCGGGATCACTTCCGCATCGGCCACAAGTATCCCGACGTCAAGATTCACACGGCCTATTCGTTCGGGCTCGATGATCATGAGTTCGTCTTGTCCTTCGAGGCTGACAATCCACTCGACTTCCTCGACCTCGTGATGGACCTCCGCTCGAGCGAGGCGAGCAAGTACACGGAGCGGGAGACGCCGATCTTCACGTGTATCCTATCCACGCCGGAGCAGATGCTCGACGCCCTGGGGATTTGACATGGGATTCACAGCCGCCGGGGCGCTGAGCGCGCCGGAGTCGGAGAAGCTTTTCGGGCGGGCCCAAGAGAGCCTCGTTGGCGGAGTCGACAGTCCGGTCCGTTCGTTTCGATCCGTCGGCGGAACCCCGCGGTTCGTTGTTCGCGGAAACGGCGCAACCCTATGGGACGCAGACGGACGACGGTATCTTGATTTCTGCATGTCCTGGGGCGCTCTCGTGCTCGGTCACGCGAATCCCTCCGTCGTCCGCGCCGTCCGCAGTGCCGCGGGCCGCGGGATGAGCTTTGGGGCCGCGACGGAGTCGGAGGTCCGCCTGGCCGAAGAAGTGAAGCGACGGTTCCCGAGCATCGACCTGCTCCGCTTCGTCAATTCGGGAACGGAGGCCACGATGTCCGCGGTCCGCGTGGCTCGCGGCTTCACGGGTCGCGACAAGATCGTCATGTTCGAGGGGGCATACCACGGACATGCGGACGCCTTGCTCGTGAAAGCCGGTTCCGGGCTGGCCGCCGCGAGCTTGCCGGGTTCCGCGGGCGTCCCTGACAACGCGGTGCGGGACACGCTGTTGGCGCACTACAACGACCTCGCTTCCGTGGAGGGTCTCTTCCGCAGCTACGGGGATCAGATTGCGGCCGTCTTGGTCGAGCCCATCGCCGGGAACATGGGCGTTGTCCCGCCGGACCCCGATTTCCTCGAAGGCCTCCGCCGGATGACTCGAGAGTTCGGCAGCCTGCTTGTCTTCGATGAGGTCATCACAGGCTTTCGGGTTGCGCCGGGCGGTGCCCAAGAGAAATACGGCGTCGCGGCGGACGTCACCTGTCTGGGGAAGATCCTCGGCCACGGCATGCCCCTCGGGGCCTACGGAGGGCGGCGGGACATCCTCGGGATGGTCGCCCCGCTCGGCCCGGTGTACCAGGCGGGGACCCTCGCCGGGAACCCGATGGCGATGGCGGCCGGCCAAGCGACCATGAGTCAGCTGCGCCCCAGCCTGTACGCGAGTTTGGAGAAGCGCAGCGCTCAACTCGAGACGGGGCTCCGGGATGCAGCCGACGACGCGGACATGGAGGTGCAGGTGCCGCGCGTCGGATCGATGATGGGCATCTTTTTCCGGCCCGAGCCCGTCCGGAACTACCGCGACGCGCAGGCGATGAACAAGACCACGTATGGGCGCTTCTTCTGGGCTCTGCTGAAGGGCGGTGTGTACTTTCCGCCCGCTCCGTTTGAGAGCTTCTTCCTATCCTCGTCGCACCGTGGGCCGGAGGTCGAGCGGACGATCGAGGCGGCCGCGGCCGCGCTCCGGGAGGTCCGGAATTCTTGAACGATCGTTTCTTGCGTGCGTGCTGGCGCGAGCCCGTGGACTGCACCCCGGTCTGGTTCATGCGTCAAGCCGGTCGGTCCTCCCCGGCCTACCGGGCGATCCGCGCGGAGCACGGTATCTTGCAAATCGCAAAGTCGCCGGACCTGGCCGCCGAGGTGACCCTCCAGCCCCTCCGGGAGCTCGGGGTGGACGCCGCGATCGTGTTCGCGGATCTCCTGTTGCCGGTCGAGGCGATGGGCATCCGGGTCCGGATCGACGCCGGCGAGGGTCCGATCCTCGAGCCCCGCATTCGCACCTCCGAAGACGTCGACCGATTGAAGCGGCTCGATCCCGTGAGAGACCTGCCGTTTGTCTTCGAGACGATTCGCCGCGTACGAGCCATGGCGGCGGTCCCTTGCATCGGATTCGCCGGCGCGCCGTTTACCCTGGCGAGCTACCTGATCGAAGGCGGGTCCTCCCGGGATTTCCTCGCGACGAAGTCGTTCATGCATGCGCATCCTGCCGACTGGCGGCGGTTGATGAACTTCCTCGTCGATGGGATGGCCACGTACCTTCGCGCCCAGGTCGATGCCGGCGCCCAAGCCCTCCAACTGTTCGACAGCTGGGCCGGCGCGCTGAGCCCCCGCGAATATGATGAGAGTGTGTCTCCGTTCACGCGCCGCCTCTTTCACGAAATCCGCGAGACGGGAGTCCCGTGCATCCATTTCGGCACGGGCACATCCGGATTTCTCGAATCCTTTGCCGCGGCGGGAGGGGACGTCGTTGGCGTGGACTGGCGGATTCCGATCGATACCGCTTGGCGGCGGATTGGCGAGGACCGGGGCATTCAAGGCAATCTGGATCCGGCCGCCCTCCTCGGCCCGGCGGACGTTTGGCGGACGGCGGCCCAGGACGTGTTAGACCGGATCGGGAACCGTACCGGCCATGTGTTCAACCTGGGCCACGGAGTCTTGCCGGAGACGCATCAGGACGAGTTGCGAGCGCTCGTGGGGCTCGTCCACGAGTCGACTCGGCGGGGATGAGGAGGCCGTCATGTCGAGGATTTCCGAGGACGAACGGACGGCCGTCCTGTTAACGGCCGTAGGGGGACCCAACTCGCTCGATGAGGTCGGTCCGTTCCTTCTGGACGTGCGCGGGGGGCGGCCTACAAGCGATGATCTCGTTAACGAATTTCGGGAGCGATACCGCCGAATCGGCGGGAAATCACCGCTCCTGGACATTTCGCGGGCCCAGGCCAACGCCCTTGAAGGCCGCCTGAACGGCGACGACCGGGCAACTTACCGGTGCTACGTCGGCATGAGGAACTGGCGACCATACATCCGGGATGTGATCTCGGAAGTCGTCGCGGACGGCGTGGACCGGCTTGTCGTCCTGCCGCTGACGCCGTACTACTCCCGTAGGAGCGTGGGGGCCTATTTCGCCGCCGCCGACGCCGCGCTTTCGACGGTCGCTCGGCGGCCTGATGTGGCATATGTCGAGAGTTGGAACACGGAGCCCGCGCTAATCGGCATGTTCGCGGCGAAGGTCCGCGAGGGCCTCGACCTCCTCGCACAGAGGAGTTTCCACGACCCGGTCGTCGTGTTCACCGCCCACAGCCTCCCGAAGAAACTCATCGACGGAGGGGACCCCTATGAACGGGAACTGTCGGAGACGATGGCCCTCGTGCTCCGTCGACTGCCGCCTTTCCGGGCTCGGATGGCGTGGCAGAGTGCGGGCCGAACTGACGAGGCATGGCTCGGACCTCCGCTTGAGGAAGTCCTGGAGGAGATCGGAACGACCGGTGAGAAGGCCGTGCTCGTGGTTCCGTTCGGATTCGTCTCGGACCATTTAGAAATCCTGTACGATGTGGACATCGAGGCTCGGGCATTCGCTTCGGAGAGAGGTCTTCAACTCGAACGCACGGACTCGCCGAACACGGACCCGGGTTTCATCGACGCGATGGCTGCCGCGGTGCGGTCCGCCGGCCGTCCTTCCTCGAGGTCGCGTTCTGGCGAATCGCCAGCGCCGGTGCTTTAAGGCCCGGCTCCATGTGGCTGGGTCGGGGGGAGACGGGCGGGCGCACCCAGGCCGAAGGCACACGGGCTCCCGAAGAATCGTCTCGAGACCCTAATCGACGGAGTCTTCGCCATCGCGATGACGATCCTCATCTTGGAGCTCCGCCCTCCCGCAACGCTCGGACCGCAGGGCTTGGCGGGAGGTCTGGTCGGGCTGTGGCCTCGGTTCGCGACATTCTTCATCAGTTTCATCGTCCTGGGAGTCTATTGGTTCGCGAACCACCAGGTGTTCCACTTCGTGTTGCGCGTGAACCGCACCCTGGTCTGGCTGAACGTTCTGTTCCTCATGGGCATCGCGCTCATCCCGTTCGCCGCCTCCCTCATGGGCACATATCCCCAGGACCCGATTGCCCTGAGCCTTTACGGCGCGGTCCTCGGTCTGCTGGCCGCCCTCGGTTATGTGATTTGGTGGTACCTGACCGGAGATCGGGGCCTGATTGAACCGGGCCTCGACCCGGAGCTGGTCCACAAAGTGCGCGTCTGGCTCGCAATCGGCCCCGTGATCACGCCGGTGGCCATTGCGGTCTCCTTCGTGAACACGACGGTCGCGTTGCTGATCTATCTGGCCCTCCCGGTGATTTTCATTTTCTTCAATCCGGTGAGCCGATACCTCGAGCGCCTCCGCGAGACGGAGCCGTGATGGATCGACGCATCAGATCGAATTCCTGAGTTGACGCGGGCTTGGACTTCGGATATCCGATCGTTCGGTTGCTCGTCAGAGGGAGACGGACCTGCCGATTCCCCGGTCTCGTGCGCGCTCGTACACGAGCGCAGCCACTGCGACATCCTCAATGGCGATCCCGTGGGATTTGAACAACGTGATGTCGTCGGCTTTCGTTCGCCCTGGGACTTTGCCCGCGACGACTTCGCTGATTTCGTGGACGCGGTCCCACGTGATCAGGCCGCGTTTCATCGGCTCGACCAGGTCGCCGCTCTCCTCTTTGGCCTGTTCAATCGAGTCGGTTGTCACAAACGCGCATCGACGGATCGCGGCGTCATTGAGCTCGCGGGTCTCGAGTCGATTCGCTCCGATGGCGTTGACGTGACACCCGGCGCGCAGCCAATCTCCGTGCACGACCGGCTGAGGCGCGTTCGTCGCCGCAACGGCAACGTCCGCATCTCGGATCGCCTCTTCGGCCGATTCCACCGCTTCGACATTCACCCCGAGGACGGAGGACATCTTCTTCGCGAAGGCTTCGCGACGTGCCTTGTCCCGTCCGGAGCAGCGGATTCGCTGGATAGAGCGGACCGCGCAGATTGCCTCCAGTTGACTCTCTGCCTGCCATCCCGTACCGATAATGCCGACGGTTGAAGCATCCGATCGCGCGAGGTACTTCGTCGCGACTCCGGAGGCAGCTCCGGTGCGCCGCTGTCCAAGTCGGTCGGCCTGAATCACGGCGACAAGCTCTCCGGTCGCCATGTCGAATAGGTGGACCCAAAAGCGAATTCCCGCGCGAGACGCCGTGTAATACTTGAACCCGGCATAGCCCCGCCCCGGCCAAGACGCGAGCATCACGTTGACCGCGGTCTCGATTGTTCCGACTCGCTGCCGCGGCCGGTTTGTTGCCTCGCCTCTCCCCAAAGCCCGGAATCCTTCCTCGACCGCCCTCAACGCATCGTCCATCCGGAGGAGGCCCTCGACGTCCTTTTCCGTCAGGAGCAACGCAGTCATCTATCGCCTCGTATCCGGAAGACGCTTATTTCATTACTTGGGGGCTCATTCGACACGGCGCCGGAAGTTTGCGGAACCGATGGGCGGGTCCATTCTGGCTTAGGTGATTCTTACCTTCGCGAAACGGAGTAAGTCGGCCACCGAGAACTCGCCATCCCGAGGCGCGCCGAATTCTCCGGCCTTCGGCTGCCACATCGGCTGGACGCTCAAGAACGACGACGGATCGCCTCGAATGAGGCCGATGATGACCTCCGCCACGATGCGGCCACCGACCGGGCCCAGCTTCCGGCCATGACTGAAGACCTCCGCCTCCTTGAGGACGTAGAAGAACAGCGGCGTGTCCTGTCCGAATTCTTTGATCAGGTCCGGAGGAAGCGGCTTCAAGTCGTCGGCCCGCAAGATCAGGTCCTCCGGGACCCCCATCGCGCGAGCGACTCTTTGGCCGGACGGGAGCCCGAGCGCCTTGCCGCGTTTCAAGTCCCTTTCCGCGAGCGACGAAATCCCTTTCGCAACGTTCTCGGGGAGGACGCTGAGGCCGAATGCGAGCTTCGCGTCGATTCGTCGCGAGAGCTGGACCTCGACGTCCACGCCGGAGAACTCGAAGAACCGCGCCCACTGGATGACGTGTCCCTCCGGCAGCTCGCGAAACCCCCGGAGATCCGGCTCGGGCGGCTTCGCGAAGATCGGGACGTCCTGGACCTCGGCGTTCAGCTCGTACTCACCGCGGACCATGCTGTGGCCGAAGCGATATGCGGCGACGGAGAATTCGACGGGCATGAAGGGGCGGCGTCCCCATCGGAAGAACTTCAGGACGACCTTGACGGTCTTCACGATTTTCTTCCCGCGGTCCGTCGGGACCGTGAACGCGTCGGGCTGGAGCACGTCGCGAATGACGTCTTCCCCCACGAGCCGCACCAAGAAGTCGTGGATGACCGCCCACTGGAAGTGCCACCGGACGATCCGCCTCGCTTCGTCGAATCGCTCCTCCGCAGGTGTTTTCGCGAGGGCATCGACCACGCGGTTGTGATACTTCAGGAATCCGAGGGCGAGCTGCGACACGATCAGGTTCTCGTCGTTCCTCGAATCGCCGAGCAGTGCCCGACCGTTCGAGTTGCGGGGCAGGTCGTCGTCTCCTCCGGCGTTGCGGCCGATCAGGAGGTGGACGCCGTCCCGATCGTAGATGAACGGGACATCGTCGGGCCCGCGGCTGTATACCGAGTCGAGATCCAGGCGAGGTGTCCGAAAGTCCGTCAAGGCGTCCGGATCGTTGTCGCGCTGCAGTTGGGAGATCGGATCGAACGTGAGGTCGTGGTCGACGAACTGCCCAAAATACGTGAACCCCGCCGGGATGTCCGGATTGTCGCCGCTTTTGTCCTCCGTCCCCGGTTTCGGCTCGGGCTCGACCATCTGCTTCGCCAACTTCCGGAGCGCCGGGTCCGCGGGGAGGAACGGCGGCAGGTTCCGGAACATCCGTCCGAATCGACCCTCGAAAAGCGCGGATCGCATGACGACGTTGAGACCGCGTGGTTCAGTTCCATGGAAACGGTGTTTGGTCACTGTTTCACCTCTAAGAAGGACCGTGGGCCTAGTCCCGGCATCGGCGTATGCGGGGCGCTCCGACGATTGAGATGATGCCGATTGGGGAAGGTTCGAGCGGCGAGCCGACGTCGAGGCGCGGGGCGCTTGAGTCTTCGCTGGTCAGGAGGGACATCGCCGCCGTATTCGGACAACGCCTATTTGATGGCTTTTGGAGACGACCGAGTGGGCCCTGCTCGCGCTGTGGCGATGCAAAGGCGGTGGATATCTTCGCGCCCCGGGAAGGAGACCTAGGGCGAAAGCAGTTCCGTGGCACTCCAACGCACGACGGTTTTCAAACGGGGCCGTCGCACGACCGTAGCCGTGACGAAAATCGCGCCGCCGAATTCCCGCTCGTCGAGGATCTTTATTCGACGCGGAAGAAATCGGTAGAACGCATATGAGCGGAGGAGGGCCGCCTGCCGTCGCTCGGCCGGACTCATGCCCTTCATCCACTCGGCGTACGGCGAGAACCGTGCGGCGTAGAATCGCTCCGCCTCCTTTCCTCCCCGTCCGGCGGTCCGCCGGCATGGGCCGAAGAGCTGGAGCCCTCGATCTTGGCCGCCCCATTCTTGGGCCGACTTGAAGATCGTCATCGCGAGGGATGGGTGTGGCTCGAGATTCCGGCAATGCTGCGAGTCGGGGTCCGACAGGAAGTACAGCGCGAGGTCGGGTGTGTAGCAGAAGTACGCCGTGTTGATGTGAGGTTGATTGCCCGGCGCGACCGTCGAGATTGAACAGAGGACATTTTCCCGGAGGATTCGGGAAATGCTGCGCCGGATCCGCTCATTTGAGAACGTCTTCTCTAGGGGTCTAACCGTCATGAGCTCTCCTTGTGTCGGAGAACCCGCCCCGCGAGCGCGCCCGTCGGCCGGCCGTCCTCCACCGCGACGGTCCCGTTCACCAACACCCAGTCGATTCCTTCGGGATATTCGTGGGGATAGTTCTCGAACGGATACGTGTGAGGCCACCGGTTCGTCGCGCGGTCCCGGACGCGCGGCAGGTCAAAGACGACGAGATCGGCCCAGAACCCGGGTCGAATGAGGCCTCGGTCCCCGAGTCCCAGCCGCGAGGCCGGCAAGGCCGTCATCTTGCGAATGGCCTCTTCGAGCCGAAGCACGCTCTCGTTCACGACGAACCGCTCGATGACGCCGGGGAACTCGCCGTACGTGCACGGCTGGTATGGCGCGGTGGGCGAGGTGCGCTCCTCCTTCGGCGCGACCCAGCCGTCAGAACAGATCATCACGAGAGGATGCCGCAAGGTCGATTTGATTTCCTCCGGGTCCATGTAGTCGAATAGGCCCACGGCTCGGTCTCGCTCCTCGACGATGGTGTCGAAGTACGCGGTCCACGGATCGACGCCGCGGTGCTCCGCAACCTGCGCGATGGTTTTCCCTTCCTTCGAAGAATCCTCCGGGCAACGTAGGAGCCAGATTCGATCGAATTGTTCGTGAACCAGCAACCCGACGTATCCGGCGCCGGGACGCTTGTCCGCTTGGATTTCCGCTCTCAATGCTTCCCGTTTCGCGGGGTCCCGCAGCAACTCGACGAGCTGTTCCGTCGAGAGCTTCTGGGTCCACTGGGGAAGCGCGTGACTCAGTGGAGGCCCGAAGTCCGTGTGCACGTCGTTGTCTGCGAGGACGTCCACGCCACGCGCCCGGGCGGCCTCCCAGAGCGTTTGGATTTCCTTCGCCTTCCCGATCCCACCATACTTCGGATTGTTGTGACTGATCTGGACCGGACACCCGGCCCGCTCGCCGATCTCGATGCATTCCCGGACCGCGTCGACGATCGTCTCCCGCTCGCCTCGGATGTGGGAGGCGTAGAAGCCGTGATGGCGCGCGACGACTTTCGCAAGCTCGACAATCTCTTCCGTTGCCGCGAAGCAGCCCGGCGGATACACCAGGCCGGTGCTCATCCCGAAGGCACCCGCGCGCATCGCCTCGTCGACGTGATTCCTCATCGTGCGCGTTTCCTCCGTGGTCGGCGGTCTCTCCTCGAAGCCCATCGTCGCGAGCCGCACGCTCCCGTGGCCGACGAGGCCCGCGATGTTGATGCCGATGCCTCCCGTGGCCATGAACTCGAGATATTCCCCATATGTCGACCAATTCCAATCTTTCGCCTGCGCATAGTACTCGAATCGTCGGACGGCAAGCTCCCGGTGTTGCTCGCTGATCGGCGCGGGCGAATCACCGCAGTTCCCGATCACGTGCGTCGTGACGCCCTGGCGAACCGCGCACTCCGCACTGGGCTCGACGAGGATGCCGACGTCGCTGTGCGTGTGAATGTCGATGAAACCGGGGGCGACATACGTCCCCGACGCGTCGATCGCCAGGTCGCATTTCGCACGCCCGAGGCGGCCCACTCGTGCGATCTTCCCTCGGCGGATTCCGATATCCGCGAGGCGCCAGGGGGAGCCCGTACCGTCGAGCGCGCGCCCTCCCCGCATGATGACGTCGAACGCCATCTCATGGAGAACGCCTCGGGTCCCTTTAACATCGTTCACCGAGACCATCGAAGCGAACCGTCGTGGTGTCGTAAGTCAACCTTGTTTAAGGTTAACAATCGGAGTGCGCGGCCATTTTTCGTTCGATGGCCTCGTCTTTCATTCCCGCATCCGCGAACGTTGCACCTGTTGCGCGAAACCGTTTATAGTATGCGAGCGTTCGAGCGCCGACTTATCGATATCATGCAATCGTGGGAGGAAGAACTCCAAGCGTTTCGCCGGCGGACGAAGAAATCCGCGCAGGCGTGGGAGGCCGCGAAGAGGCGGATCCCCTTCGGGGTCAATAGCAACTACCGTCTCGTCGATCCGTACCCGCTTTACGTTCGCAAGGCGAAGGGCTCGCGGATTTGGGATGCGGACGGAACGGAATACATCGACTTCTGCATGGCCTTCGGCGCACTGGTCGCGGGTCACAGCCA
>DASWGO010000016.1:0-13040 GCA_036393695.1 Thermoplasmata archaeon | reverse complement strand
CGGCCCGAGCCCAGGCGGCTATGGGTCAACGCGGCGAAGCGGAGGCTGCCCTCGCGAAGGGGGCGCGCCTCGGGGCCGACCATCCTGCGGTGCGCGCGGCGCGCGAAGCGATTGCGCAGATGACCGGGACGACGCCGCAGGCCTCTGAGCCATTGGAGCCCATCACCGATCTCCCGTCCCTCGCGAGGGCGTTCGAGGCGATCGAAGAGGAGCTCGATTCACCCGTCTCTTCAGTCCCGGGCGATTTCCAGTCGTTCGTCGAGTCGATCGAGCCGGAGAAAGAGGACACGCACGTCCTCCTGCAACTCGCGGAGCTGGCGATCGAGGGCGGGGATCCGCAGATGGGTCTCCTCCGGTACGAACAGGCGATCGAGCGGGATCCCCGCAGCGCGGACGCGTGGACTGGGAAAGGCGTCGCCTTGCAACAGCTCGAGCGGTTCCGCGATGCCCTCGAGGCCTACGATCGCGCCCTCGCCCTGAAGCCGGACCACGAGCTGGCCCGAAAATGGCGCGAGACATGTGCCCGGCACGTGCAGTCGGAGGCGGACGGGTGACGCTGGCCCCGGACACGACGGGGCGGTTTCTCCCGAGCGTCGATCGTCTCGAGTCCGCGATGCACGCCGCGCGACGCGCGTTTGAACGGGGGGACACGGATGGCGCGCTCGGCCAGCTTGGCGTCGCCCTGAAGCTCAAGCCGGAGTACGATGCGGCTTGGATTCTCAAGGGTCACGTCCTTCAGAGGGCGGGGAATCAGGAGGCCGCTCTGGACTCGTTCATGCAGTCGCTGACGTGCAACGGCGATTCCAAGGAAGGCTGGATGGGCCTGGCATCCGCATTGCACGAGCTCGGTCGATTGAAGGAGGAAGCGGAAGCGTACGATCGGCTCTTGGCGTTCGACCCGCTTTCGATCGAGGCTTGGATCGACAAAGGCGCGGTCCTCCATGAGTTGAACGACTATTCCGGAGCGATCCGCTGCTACGAGGAAGTCCTCGCGCTCCGACCAGAGCATGCCGCGGCGTGGAACAACAAGGGCGCGGCCCTGCTCCGTCTCGGTCACGAGGCCGAGGCGATGCGGTGCTTCGAAGAGGCCCTCCACCTGGATCCCGATTGCGTCGACGCGATGGCGAATCGGGTCTACCTCTACGAAGCGCAGGCGCACCACGGGGAGGCCGTCCTCTGGGCGGACCGCGCGCTGCGGATTCGCGAGGCTCCCGGCTTGTGGTACGCGAAAGGGCTCGCCCATCTCGGGTTGCTCGAATCGACCTTAGCGACCCGATCGTTCGAACGCGCACTCGCCCTCGATCCGGCACTCAAGGAGGCGAAAGCCGCGCTCCGACGCGCGACGGCGCTCCGCGAGAAGTCGGATTTCTACCGCGGTGCGTATGAGTGCTTTGGGACGCACCTCGCCGGCGATCCGGGTTGCGAGGAATGCGAGATTCGTCCGCGCTGCCGCGAGGTGACCCCGTGAGCGTTCCCTCGGCCGCAGAAGTCGAGCATGCGGACTGGCCGACGCTCCAACGGATGTGCCAATCCCTGGGACTGAACCCGAAGGGCCGGAGTGGGGTCGTCCGCATGCGCGTCCTCGACCACGTGCGTCGACGCGCCCATCCCGAGGCCTGGCGGGCCGGGCGGGACCACATGGCCGCGTTGCTCACCCGGCTCGGCTTTCCGAATCTCTCGGAGGACTTGTGGGAGTCCACGATTCGTCTCGACGCACCCGCCCCGTGGGTCGGTCTCGGGCAGGCGCAAGTCGCCGGCGGATTCCTCAGCGAAGCGGCCAAGTCGTTCGACCGCGCGGTCCAAATGGGAGACCGATCCGCTCTTCTGCACAGAGCGGAAGCCCTGGGAGCGGGAGGCGATTACGACCGTGCGATCGCCGCGTGCGAGTGGTACCTCGCGGGCCGCCCCGAGGATCTCCGAGCGCTCGGGATGAAGGCAGATTTCCTCGCCCGGTCGGGCTTCAAGGAGGAGGCGGCGCGCGTCCTCCTGGTAGCGGCCGACGCTCATCCCGAAGCTCCGTTCTTGCGCTCGGCGGCGGGTACCTCGTTCCTCAAGGCCGGGCGTCCGGAGGTGGCCCTCGAGGCGTTCGGATTGCCGATGCCGGCCGATTCGGCGGGCGTCGGGGGAGCGATCAATCATGGTGCCGCGCTCCTCGTGCTGGGACGAACGCGTGAAGCGGTCGACATGTTCCAGAAGGCGCTCGAGGCCGACCCGGATCGCGCAGAGGCTCTCAACAATCTCGGCGTCGCCCAACTTCAACTGGGCCAAACCGAATTGGCGGCCTCGAACCTCGCCCGCGCGGCGAAAGAGGTCGACTCTCCCCGCATCCGACTCAACCTCGCGAAAGTCTCGAAGCCGGCCCCTCGCCCCCGAGCCAGAAAGCCCGCCCCGCGGAAGAAACCGAAGCCATAAATCCGCGGTTCGGAAACAATCAATACTGTTTGCGCCGTGGCGGAATCGATGCCGGTGCGCTCAACGGAATGGGAGGGCGTCTATTCCGACGGGCCGTGGCTCCTCACCCGGAACCTCGTCCCCGGTGCCGTCGTGTACGGGGAGGGCCTCGTCCGAGGGATCGACGGAGAATTTCGTCGGTGGGACGCGAACCGGAGCAAGCTCGCGGCGTATCTGAAGCGAGGGGGTCGCGTATGGCCGTTCGGCCTTCGCTCATCCGTACTCTACCTGGGCGCGGGCAGCGGGACGACCGCGAGCCATGTCTCGGACATCTGCGCGGACGGAATGGTCACCGCGGTCGAAATCTCCCCGCGGTCATTCCGGGATCTTCTCGGTCTGGCGGAGAAGCGGCCAAATCTGGTGCCGATTCTCGGCGACGCCGCGAAGCCCGAATCGTACGCAGGCCGGATGGGCTCCGTGGACGTCGTGTACCAAGACGTCGCCCAACGAGACCAAGAAGCGATCTTCCTCCGGAACTTCGAGCTCGTGCGATCCGGTGGGACCGGTTTCCTGATGATGAAGGCGCGATCGGCCGACGTCTCCGCGTCGCCCGCCAAGATCTTCGAGTCGACAAAACGCACGCTGGCTGAGGCCGGCATTGAAGTGATTGACTTCCGCAACCTCGAGCCGTTCCAAGCGGACCACGGCGTCCTTGTGGTCCGGAAACCGTAGCGCTGTCTACGGGGTCACAGGCTCAATCTTAAATACGATTCCGCGGTATGCGCAGCCCCTCCCGAGGAAACCGATGGCTCGTATCCATGCGCACCGCAAGGGAAAGAGCGGATCGACCCGCCCGTTCCTGAAGACGAATCCGGAGTGGGTCGGGATGGAAAAGGCCGAGATCGAGGAGATGATCGTCCGCCTGCACCAAGAGGGCCTGTCGACGGCCTCCATCGGCGTGCGGCTGAGGGACGCCTACGGCGTTCCGAACGTGCATCTCGCGACCGGTCGCAGCGTGACCGAGATCCTGTCTTCCAAGGGCACGAAATTCACGTTGCCGGAAGATCTCGCCAGTCTGATCAAACGCGCCGCGAGCCTTCAGACCCATCTCAAGGACCATCGGAAAGACCTGAGTAACCGCCGCGGCCTCGAGTTGATCGAGTCACGAATCCGCCGGCTGTCCCGATACTACAAGTCGCGCGGCGTCCTGCCGGCGGACTGGGATTTCTCCTTGAAGCTCGCGGAGCTGCAAGTGAAGTAGGTGGCCCATGGTCAAGGGCCTGGACGATCTGGCGCCCGAGGGCCTGCTCGGTCGGGCCCGGAGGGCCGCGGAGCTCGTCGACGACGCGGGCCGGGTCCGCATCTTTTGCCATTACGATTCGGACGGCACGACCTCCGCTTCGATTCTGGCCCGGGCCTTGATGCGCCGGGGCAAGCGAATCCACGCGACCATGGCGCACGCCCTCGATCGGACGTCCGCAGCCCGCCTCCGGGAGGAATCGAACGAGCTCTTGGTCGTGAGCGACATGGGATCTGGCCAGCTCGATCTCCTCGAAGGCTTGCCGTATCCGGTCGTCGTGTTGGACCACCACAAGCCGATCCGCGACTCCGAGACGATTGCCCACGTGAATCCCCACTTCTTCGGCGTCGACGGGGCGCGGGAAATGTGCGGCGCGACGACGACGTGGCTTTTCGCCCTCGTCCTCGACGAGCGGAACTGGGATCTGGCCGGGCCCGCGATGGCCGGCGCGATCGGGGACAAGCAGGCGCTGGGGGGTTTCGTCGGCGTGAATGCCGCGCTGTTCGACGAGGCCAAGGAGCGCAAGGTCGTCGTCTCGGAACGCCGACTCGCCCTTCGGGACCTGCCCCTCGGAAAGGCGCTGGCGCTTTCGATTGAGCCGTACTTCCGCGGCCTCTCGGGGCGACCCGACGCGGCCGCAGACTTCCTTCGCGCGGTGGGCCTTGACCCCGAGGCGAGCGTCCGCGATCTCGACGCGGGCGGCCGACGAAAGCTCACGTCGATCTTGGCCGCCCGACTCGTGGAGCAACACGCGGCCCCGGAAGCTCTCGACGTCCTCGTGGCCGATCGATACTGGATCGAACCCGACCAGATTTACGCCCATGACCTCGAGGCGTACGTGAACAGCTGCGACCGCCTCGGACGGGAAGGCCTCGGGATGGCCGTGTGCCTCGGGGATCGTGAGGCGCTCTCGAGGGCGGAGAAGTTGCTCGACGAATACACCTCGAAGGTCCTCGGATACCTCGTCTCCCTCGAGTCAAAGGGGCTGTTCCCGAAGAAACACATCCAGTTCTTCTATTGCGATGACGCAAGCCTAGCCGGCGTCGTCGCGGGGACGGGAATGCTGTTCTTCTTCGATCAAACGCGACCGACGCTCGGGCTCTCCGTCCTCGACGGCGTCACGAAGGTCTCCGCCCGCGGCACCCGGGCGCACATCGCGGCCGGAGTCGACCTCGCCGTAGCGCTGCGCGAAGCCGCATCCCAGGTCTCCGGGAACGGCGGAGGTCACAACATCGCTTCGGGCGCGACGATCCCGAAGGGCAAGGAGGATCGGTTCCTCGCGCGCGTCGACGAAATCGTCGGACGCCAACTCGAAGGCCCGCCGGCCACGGGTCAATAATTGTCCAAGAGGCGGCTCACTTCGCGGGATTCCAGGTCCGTCTTCAGAGCCGGTGACTCGAGGACCTTCATGTTCCGCTCTAGCAGTGCGAGCTCCTTTTCCTCGAGGGTGTCGGGGCTCACGGGCAATAGGATGATCGCCCGTCGCTGCATGACGAACTCGTTCACGTGTTCCACGAACATGAGAGTCTGCAGAAATCCGTTGTTGATGATCAGGTACTCCAAGCCGTCGAGGAGGACCGCGCCTTCGCCGTTGTTGTCCTCGATGAACTTTTGGATGACCTTGGCGAGCGTGCCGATCGCCGTCGGGTTGTGATAGTCCTCCCCGGGCGTGTGGCTGAGCCAAATGATCCGCACGTCCGTCAGGCCGCGCTCGCGACGCACGCGATCCGGATACTGCCGGGTGATGCACAGGCTCGGAATCTTCTGAGCGAGTAGCATTTCGAAGAGACGGAAACTCAGTTCGGGCTTCTTCTCTTTCACGAGATAGCAGACGCCCTTCTCGAGCTCCATGGGCATCGCCGAGCGAAGTGCCTCAGCCTCCGTGCCCATTTCGCCTTCCTGAGGTTGCACCCATCCCATCGGTTTCTCCATAGCGGCTATCGACTCTTCAAACTTCGTTCCAGATTATCACTCAGCACCTTGGCCGGAATTTCCGGGAGGGAAATCAGCGTGGTCTTTCCGACGACGCCCTCGCCGCTCAACTTCGTGTCGACGAGGCCGAGGGCATCGAGATCGCGGACGTACTTCCAGAACTGGGTGTGGGCCCGTGGCTTCTCGTCGTACTCTTCGCACACGACGGCGTACGCCTCTTCGGCATCGCCCATCGTGATATACGCTTTCTTGCGGCTCTTCCGGGCGATCGCCAAGAGCACGAGTTTCTTCGGGACGTCGAGGAGACCGAGGCGCTCTTGGACGTCCGTCGGATGGACGTGGGCCTTCGCGCCGCGCAGATGCTCCGGTGCGACCTCCTCCAAGTTCTCCTCATCCGCGAGCATGCCGGCCTTCTCGAGAAGCTCGATGGCATACCGCGCATCCCCGAACTCGGAGGCGATATCCGCGATCAGGTCGATGAGGTCCTCGCCGACGGTGCCCGGGTGCATCGCGAGCTGGACGCGGCCCGCGACGATGTCCCGGAGCTCCGTTCGGTCGTACTTCGGGAACTCGACGACGTTCGATCGGCGGAACGTGCTCAGCGCGGCGCGGTCCATGTACTCCAGCGCGTTTGGCCGTTGCGAGATTAAGATCATCGAGATGTTGCCTTTCGAGGCGATCGTCTCCTCCGCGATTCGCGCGAACGAGTAGATCAGGTCCGCGCCGCTCTTCTTCAAGAGCGCGTCGACTTCGTCCAAGATCACGATGAGGTGGAGCCGGTGCTTCTCGAGATGCCGTCGCAAGGTCTCCATTTTCTCGGCGATCGAGAATCCGCGTTCCGGGAAGTGCGCATCGAAGTGCTGGATCAGCCGGAGCAGGACGGCGTCGTCCCCCATCCGTTGGCGGCAGTTCACGAGGTCCCATTCGACCGCGCGGTCCGATTCCGACGCGTATTTCTTGAAGTCCAGGCAGAAGCGCTTCGCCGTGTGGGTCTTCCCCGTCCCCACGGGGCCGTACAGGAAGGCGTTGCTCGATGCGCCTGCCTCGACGATGGGCCTCAGGAGGCTGAAGAGCCGCTGCGTCTGTCCCTCGCGGTGGACCATCTTTTCGGGGAGGTAATCGAACGATAGTTTCCCCTGGTCTTTGAACACGGAGGGCCCGGCCCGGAACGACACAATTGACGCCAAGGCGGCGGACGCGCATAACCTTTGCCTCCGAGACCCGAAAGGCCATCAAGGAATCCGCGGTTGGCGGGACCGTGGCGGAGCGGTTCTTCTGTTTCGCATGCGGACGCGACCACCGCACGGGGACCGCGATCGCGCGGGACCACAAACGATACAGCATCGAAGGCGGACACGAATCCGGCGGGATTTTCTCCGACCTGCGGGAGTTCTATCTTCAGACGAAAGGGATCGAGGCCGCTTTCCGCATCCTCGGATTCGAGGACGTCCGCGTGCATCCGCCCCGGTTCGGTCGTGGCTGGCCGTCACGGGTCGAGATCGAGCGCGCGTACCGCGACCGGGCCCGCCGCTTCCATCCCGACGCAGGCGGCGATCCGCGTGAGTTCCGAAAGGTCCAGTGGGCGATCGAAGTCTTGCGGCGGTATCGGCCGCCGGATGCATGAGCGGGCGCCCGCAACGTTTATCGCGGTCCGGAAGATTGATTCGCCCGGAGGTTGACGGACGCCCTCCTCTCCCCGAGAAGCCTTCTCCACATTGCCAGACCAGGTCTTGCACGACCTCGCCGCAGCCCATGGGCTCGATCCGACGCGGTACCCGAACCGCAATTCGCTGATCGAAGCGCTCGCCTCGCGCCCGGACGCCGAGGTCCTCCTGACAGAAGCGGACCGCAGACGAGTGGAATATCACCTCGAAAGGCTTCGACCCCGCCAGCTCCGCGAGCTCGGGGAGCGACATCGGGTGAGCCTCCTGGGGCTGAAGCGGAAATCGGACCTCGTCGCCGCCATCGCCGCCGCCCCCGGCTCCCCCGAGATCCTCATGGAACTCGAAGCCCAGGACACCGCGGAGAGGGATTCCGGACTCGTGTTGGGACGCGATGCAGATGTCGACTACGAACGGGTCGAGGAACTGCTCGAGCAAGCCCGCAAGAGATTCCAAGAACGCCAATTCGAGGCCGCGCTCACCGCGGCGCAAGAAGCGTCCCGCATCGCGGAGCGCACCACCGAACAGCTCCGGCGCGCCTCGTGGTCGTACGCCGTCCTCGCGGCACAAGGTCTCCTGGAGCCGTGCAATCCTGAGGACCCGGAGACCGCGACGGCCCGCGCGCTCCTCGACCGCGCCCGGGATGTGTTCTTCCAAGGGCAGCTCTTGGACGATGCCTTCCTGCAGGACCTCGTCCGGGCCGCGGAGGTGGCCCACGCGCGGGAGGCGGACCGGGTGCGGGATCTGCTCGCCCTCACGCGGGATTCGATTCGCGAGGCCGCGAACCTCGGTGCACCGATCGCCTTGGCCGAAGACGCGTGGAAGCGAGGGGGCGACTTCCTCGACCGGGATCGGCTTGCCGCAGCGCGGGAGAGTTTCGTCGAGGCCGCCCAGCGAGTGGAGGACGCGAGGACCCGCCGGATTCGCGAGGTCGAGGAATCGATCGGATTCGTCGCCGACCACATTGGCCTTGCGCGGAACGTCGGAGCGGACATGCGGGAGGCGGAGGATCTCCATCACGCGGCGCAGACCGCGATCGCCGCCGGGGAGCACGGCCACGCGGGAGATCTCCTCAAACGCGCGGAGCGGCTCGCGATGAAAGGTCAGCAACGACAGATCGAGCGGGCGATGCAGCTCCGTCAAGCCCAGGTCGAGAAGGCCCAGGCGATTATCGGCGCTTGCGAGCCCGTCTTGAAGGAAGCGGAGTCGTACGACCTCAGCGCGACCGAAGTCCGCGTTCTCCTTCGGCAGGCCCGGGATGTCCTCACGAAAGGCGATTACGTGGCGGGACTGACCTTCGCCCGGAACGCGGAGGAAGCGGCTCAGCGGCTCGAAGCCCAGGTCGCCGAGGAGCGTCGGCGGCGCGGCATCCAGAAGCCCGCATCCGGAACGTGCGGGGTGTGTCGATCCACGCGTGTCACATTCCAGGATGACGGATGGGGCCGGTGCGAGGATTGCGGGACCACGTTCCGATGGCGCGGCCCGTTCGGGGTCTGGGAGCGCCTGAAGGCGATCTTGGTCCCATAGGCCCGCGACGTGGCCATAGTCTTTTATCGAGTCGCCTGAATTCCGCGCGGATGGCGAAGCGCGACCTGCTACGCCGAAAGGTCGAGGACATCGACATCTCGCCGTCTTCGGAGGTCGCACGCCTCGTCGAAGCGATGGGTCGCGGGGGCGGTTTTACCGCGAAGAAAATCGCCGTCGGGGTGGAGATTCTCCGGACGATGTTCCGTCGACCCGCGTGCACGACCTTCCTCTCGTTTCCCGCCGCCCTGATGGCCACCGGGGTCCGCGGCGTCTTGCGCGCCCTCGTTGAGGAGAAGCTCGTCGACGTCGTGGTGACGACGTGCGGCACCGCCGATCACGATCTCGCGCGGGTGTGGCAGCCTTACTTCCATGGCGACTTCGAATTGGACGACGTCGCCTTGCATCGCCTCGGAGTGAACCGTCTCGGGAACGTGCTCATCCCGAACGCCTCATACGGGGTCGTCCTAGAGAAAAAGATCCAGCCCATGCTCCGCGACTTGTGGGATTCCGGCGTTCGGGCGCCGTCCACAAGCGAATTGCTCTGGGAGCTAGGCCGGCGCACCGGTAGCCGCCAATCGCTCCTCTGGTGGGCGTGGAAGAACCGTATCCCCGTGATCGTTCCGGCGATCTTCGACGGGGCGGTCGGATATCAGCTCTGGTCGTTTTGGCAGGAGCACAAGGAGTTCGCGATCGACCAGTTCCGGGACGAGGCAGACCTCGCCGAACTCGTCTTCAAGGCGAAGGAAACGGGCGCCCTGATGATCGGAGGCGGCGTCTCCAAGCACCACACGATCTGGTGGAACCAGTTCCGAGGGGGGCTCGACCACGCCGTCTATATCACGACGGCCCCGGAATCGGACGGCAGCCTGAGCGGAGCACGAGTACGGGAAGGGATCTCTTGGGGCAAAGTGAAGGAGACCGCGAAGCAGGTGACGATTGAAGGGGACGCGTCGGCAATTCTGCCAATGATGATTGCCGCGGCGCTCGGCCGCCCCCACCGATGATCCGAGCCGGTCACTTGATGAGCCAGTAGCCCGCGGCCTTCTCGCGGGCCCGGCGCTTCGCGTAACCCTTCGCCTGCAATTCTTGGAGCGCTTGGAGGACGAAATTCTTCGGGAGCTTGGACATCTTCGTGATCGCCTCCGCGTCGCGCATCTTGTCCTCCGATGTGATGCCGGCGGACTTCATCGTGTCGTAGACCTTGTTGGCTCGATCAGAAACGTCTTCGAGGGGCACGCGCGAACCCTCCGTGCGCGGGGCGGAAACTCGGGGCGGTGTTAAATAAGCTTCCCATCCTTGAGACGGTCGATGTGCCCTGGAGTTTGCAAGGACCGGCTCGCGGATGCGTTCGACCGGTTCGGACGGGTTCCGATCGAGAAACGGAAAATCGTCGTCCCACCGAACCACTCGGCGTTTCGGTCGGCCGAAGACCCGTTCTGGTCCGCGGGCGGGCTCCTCCACGACGGGCGGGGTCGCGTTCTCTTGATCCATCATGTTGCCGCGGCCGGTTGGGGCGACGCCTGGGTCACCCCCGGTGGCCGTCTGGAGGAAGGGGAGACCACCGTGGACGGCCTGCGCCGCGAAGTGCATGAGGAGGTGGGCTTGGACGCGCTGGAGCCCGTCCTCACGCGCATTCTCCAGCAGACCTTTTCCGATGGCAGCCGTGTGCGGCACGGCTACTTCGCCCAGTTCGTCGCGCGCGCTTCCTCCCCGGTCGCGCGGCGAGGTGCCGACGTGCAGGAGGCGCGATGGTTTGAGCGCTTGCCCGCGGACCTCGCGTTCCGGGAGGACTACGTCGCGGATTTCAAGCGTTTCGTCCGGGCCGCAACCTTTTAGCGAATCGCCCGGATGGCGGGGGCCGGAACCGTGGGACCACAGCCGGCTTTGCTCGTCGTCGACATTCAAAACGACTTCTGCCCGAGTGGGGCGCTCGGTGTGCCGGATGGGGACGCAATCATCCCGCGGGTGAACCGGACCATCGCGCTCTTCGAACGCCGCCATCTGCCCGTCCTCTTCACGCGGGACTGGCATCCACGGGAGACGAAGCACTTCAAGGAATTTGGCGGCGCGTGGCCGGCGCATTGCATCCAAGGGACGAAAGGCGCCCGATTCCATCCGGACCTGCAGGTGCCGAGGGGAGCGGTCATCCTCTCGAAGGGAATGGATCCGGAACAAGATTCGTATTCGGCCTTCCAGGCGTTCACCGATCGCGGCCGGGACCTCGAGTCGACCTTGCACGAGCTCGATGTGGACGAATTGTACATCTGTGGCCTCGCGACGGACTACTGTGTGCGGGCGACGACGCTCGACGGGCTGCGACGCGGTCTCGCCATCCGCGTGCTTCGCGACTCGATTCGCGGGGTCGATCTGAAACCCGGGGATTCGGACATGGCGATCAAGGAAATGCGCGTGCATGGCGCCCATTTTTCGGAAAGTCGCGGACTGGCGAGGCTTCTGACGAGGGACTGAATCCCTCCAAGAACGCCGTCACCCGAAGGCGGCGAATCGTTGAAATAGACAGGGCGGTTTCATTTGACGTCCTTCGCGAGCGAGCTTTCGGGTGAGCTGTCGAGGACGGCAGAAGACGAACGCTTCGGAGGCAGGAAATGGCTGGCAAAGGGAAGTCGAGCGGGGCTGGAGACGGTACGCGTGAACATCCATGGCATCTGAAGACGCCGAGCGGGACCTCGGAGTTTCTGGCATTTCGCGACGAGGCGCTCGATCCACCCGCGCTCGTCGTCAAGTCGGGAAGCACGGAGCTCCGCTATCACCTTCGGTGCATCAACGACCTGCACTCGATGCTCAAGTCGCGCGGTGACTGGATGTTACTCGGGAGCGCGGACGAGCAGAAGCCGGCGGCCGAAGGGACGATTGAAGCCTGGGGTCGATCTTCGAAGAATCCCGTTGGCGGGTGGTATGGACTGAAGAAAGGCCTGCGCGGGAGATTCGGTATGTACGTGCCTCCGGTGCTGGAAGTTCTCCGTTTGGCCGAAGTCGAACATAACCCGAAGAACAACCGGATGAGGGCGCTGTAACCCCGCCTCCGCGGGCGGGCTCGGATCGTTCGATGAGTGGGCGTCATCGGGCCCCGCGCTTCGCCCGGAAACCCCGTCTCCGTCAACGCCGACGAACCGTCTGGACAGTACGTTTATATAACGCGGTTGCCATACGATTGTCAGACAAAATTACCCGAGACGTCGGACGCGGACTAGGGTCCATATGCCATCGGAATCCGAGCGGGTTACGATCCGAATTCCCCCGGACAAAATCAAAGCGCTGCATCAGCTCGTCAAGAGCGGCGACTTCACGACGATTTCTGACGCGATCCGCGCGGCGATCGACCGGTTCATCGACGTGAAGTTCGCGCCGGACTACATCCGCAAGCTCATGATCGAACTGCCGAAAGGGAACGTCGTGGACCTCCAGCAGCTCGTGAAGTCGGGCGACTCCGTCTCCGTCGAGGACGCGGTCCGCAATGCGGTCCGCGAGTATGTCCGGCGTCGGCTCCACAAGGCCATAGAAGGGGCCGAGCGATAGGTCGATGTGGCGGGAACGCGCGACCCCTCAGGCGCGCGGGCAGAGTGGCCCTACGCGGGGCCGCTCGGGATGGAATCAGGGATGGGCCTTGAGACCGCGCAGCGCACCGGGAACCAGTCGTTCCTCGACTCGTTTGGCTCCGCCCGCCCGAAGGTCGTCGTGATCGGATGTGGCGGCGCGGGTGGGAACTCCGTTCATCGTCTGCATCGCATGGGGATCCACGGCGCCCGAACGGTCGTCGTGAACACGGACGCGGTGCATCTCGATTCGATCCAGGCGGATCGCAAGCTGCTGATCGGCAGGGGCGTGACGCGCGGGATGGGGGCCGGCGGCCGGCCGGAAATCGGCGAACGGTGCGCCGAGATCTCGGAGCAAGAACTCCGGAACCAGATTGGCGACGCAGATCTCACGTTCATCACGGTCGGACTGGGCGGGGGCACGGGGACGGGGGTCGCGCCCCACGTGGCGGAGCTTGCCCAGGGCGCCGGGAGCGTCGTGATCAGCCTGGCGACCACGCCGTTCCGGGCGGAACGCGGCCGGATGATGAACGCGCGCGCGGGCATCCAACGACTCCGAGACCGAACGGATTCGCTGATCCTCCTCGATAACAACCGCTTGCTGGACCTGGTCCCGAATCTCCCGGTCGAACAAGCCTTCGCAGTCATGGACCATCTGATCGGCGAAGTGGTCAA
>DASWGO010000015.1:0-6372 GCA_036393695.1 Thermoplasmata archaeon | reverse complement strand
GATCGTCCAGATTCGCCCAAACGAATCCGCCCCACGTGCCGATCCGGAACGAGCGAAGGCCGTAATCCTCCCTCCGGAAATCCGCAAGGGGCTCCGTGTGGGGAGCCCCGACGAGCTTTCCTTCGACCGAATAGGTCCATGCGTGGTACGGACAGACGAGGGATCCGAGCTTCTGTCCTTCGGCAACGCCGACGATGCGCGTCCCACGGTGCCGGCACACGTTGTAGAATCCGCGGACCTCGCGGTCTTCCCCGCGAATGAACAGAAGCGACTCGTTTCCGATTTCCCGCACGAAAAAATCCCCCGAGTTCGGGATTTGATTCGAGCGACCGACGTTCAACCAGCTGCGGAAATAGAACCGCTCGAGCTCTTCATGGAACGTCGCCTCGTCCCAGAAGGATTTCCCTGTCAACAGGGTCGAGGCCGAGAGGTGTTCTCCGGGTTCGACGTGCACACCTCCTTTCGGAATCTCGGTCTTCTCCATCGGTTTCGAGGCCGGTAGTCCGAAGATTCATTTGGCGTTTTCGCTGCGAATGACTACACCGCGGTAGCTCGAAGCCGTCATCGCGTGATGGCGCTCGTGGAGTCGTTCAAGCCGAGCGCTTGCGCTCGGGTTGACATCGCCGGCCTTTCCGCCCACCGTGGCGGAAGCGCTTCTCCTTGGGTCGCGAATCCTTCGGAGGCCGTTCCTTCCGTTTCTTCACACCTCTTGAATCGCGGTGGTCGCAAAAACAGTTGTTGTTCAACTCACTTGAACCGAGGTTTTCCGTCGCTGTGAATGGCCTATTTCGCGATGGCGCACGTCGGTTTCCTTATCAAGAATGACGGATTACCGGCCGCGTTGCGGGAGAGGAAGAGCCCGACGAATGCCAGCGAAACCGTTCGTTCCGTCGGACCGGGTGCCGCACTCACAAAGCGTCCGGTAGGGCTCGCCATCAAGATTCGCTTCGGGCGGGGTCTATGGAAGTCGCTCCATCGGATGGCCGACGGCTGGCCGTGCGCCCGCTGCCGACCCCAGATGACCGTCTGGATGCAAGGGCTCCACGACGCCGTCAACGTGCGGCTCGGCAAGCCGCCGTTTCGCCCGGACTCGTACGCGCGCTACGCATCCGGGTCGCTTGAGCGCGGGTTTCACCCTGGCTGCCTCGGATGCCGAATCGCGCGGGCAGGATCCCGATTTCTCGCCCGGGCCCCGCGACCCCAAATCTGGACACGCTGACGACACTTGGATTCGGGCTCCCGATGGCTGACCGGAGAACGCGCCTTGAGGATGCGCCGTCGGACTCAATTCGGAGAACGAGTCAGGAAGGATTAAGTCCCAAAGGATGGAAGCTCAGCATTGCTGCTCGGAAGGCCACGATGCCCGAACCCTATCAGCTCAAATCGAAAATCTGCCTCGTCGGGGAACGAGGCGTCGGGAAGTCCTCCCTCATTCGACGGTACGTCCTCGACCAGTTCGACGACAAATACGTCCGCACGCTTGGCGCAAAGGTCGAGAAGAAGACGATGCGCATCGAGGTACCGGAGCGGCACGCGCAGGTCGACATCAACATGGCGATATGGGACATCATCGGACACGTCGGGTTCCGGCAGTTGCTCGGCGACTCGTTCTTCAACGGGGCGCAAGGGATTCTCGCGGTGGCCGACTTGACGCGACGCGAGACCCTCCCGGTCCTCACCGGTTGGGTCGAAGCTGTCGAGAGCATCGCTGGGAAGGTCCCCGTGGTCCTCGTCGCGAACAAGGCCGATCTGACCGCACAGGCGCAGTTCGGCGTCGCGGACCTCGCGGAGATGGCCAATACGTTCGGCTGCACGTATGTCCTCACGTCCGCGAAAAACGGCTAGAATGTGGAGGATGCGTTCCTCAGTTTGGCAACCCATATCGCGAAGGTGCGCTTGCCGGGCAATCAGGTTCCAGTGGCGAAGCCTTCATAAGCCCCCGGCGGTTCGCCGCGGTGATGGCCCGCTTTCCGGAGGCCGAGCGCCGCCGGCTGCACAAGATGATCTGCATGCAGTGCTACGCTCGGAATGCGATGCGCGCGACCCGCTGTCGCAAGTGCGGCAGCAAGGAGCTGCGCCCGAAGGCTAAAGAGGCGCGGAAGGAGTAAGCGCCCGCTCGGGCTTCCATCCGGCGCGCGAGAAAGTCTCAATTCTAGGGTCGAAGGACCAGAGGTTCAACGGTCATGGCACGTGATCAGGTCGTCCAGGTCGACGAAATCTCCAGGCACTTCGGCGACAAGATCGCGGTGGATCGCGTATCGTTCGACATCGCGCGCTCCGAGGTGTTCGGCTTCCTCGGTCCGAACGGGGCCGGGAAGACGACGACGATCAAGATGCTCACGACGCTCCTCCCCCCCGACTTCGGGTCGGGCGACCGTGCTCGGACATGACCTCAAGTCAGAAGGTCGGAAGATCCGTGCGCAAATCGGGGTGGTCCAACAACAAGACAGCTTCGACCAAGGCCTGAACGTCGAGACGAGCATGGATCTGTACGGGCTCATCTGGAACGTTCCGAAGGCCGAACGACCTCGCCGGATCGATGAACTCATCGGCCACTTCGAGATGCAGGAGTTCCGGAAGATGCCGACCGTCGACCTCTCCGGGGGCCAACGGCGGAGGCTGCAGGTCGCGCGGGAGTTCATCCACGACATGGACCTGCTGTTCCTCGACGAGCCGACGGTGGGCTTGGATCCGATCGTCCGCCGGAGCGTCCTGGACTACCTGAAGGAACGCGTTAGACAGGGCCTTACCATCTTCTTCACGACCCACATCTTGGAACAGGCCGAGTACCTCTGCAACCGGATCGCCGTGATTAACCAGAGCCGGATCGTGCAAATCGACACTCCGGAAAACCTGAAGCGGCGGTTCGGCAGCGCGAAGGCGGTCGAGTTCAAGCTCCTGCAAGGGACCTCGTCGGAGATGGCCTCTGCCTTATCCTCCTCCGCGTCCGTCAGCCGATTTGGTCGGGATGAGGGCTCCGGCGCCTATCGGGTCACGACGACGCGGCCGGAGTCCGTGATCCCCGAGATCTACCGCCTTGCGGACCGACTCAACCTCACCGTGTCGTCCATCTACATTTCGGAGACGACGCTCGAAGACGCGTTCATCAACCTGGTGACCGAGGACGAGAAGGCGGTCGCGAACGGAGGTCGAGCATCGTGAACATCTACCTCCGTTTGGTCTATCGAAACATCCGGGCAAACCTGGACCGGGCATCGCTCTTCTTCGAGCTAATCTTCCCCTTGTTCTTCATCTTCGTCCAGGGGTTCGGCTTGAACGGCACCGTCCCACCGTTCGAGATCGGAAACGGGCGGGTCATCAGCTACTCCTTGTTCCTGGCGGCTGGCGCCGTCACCCTGACGGTCATCAACGGAGGGACTAACGCCGGGACACAGCTCTGGTTCGATCGGAAGAACGGAATGTTCGAGCAACTCCTGATGGGGCCTTTCACCCGCGCCCAGTACATCTTGAGCATCATCTTCGCGACGCTGATCATCGGGGTCGCCGGCTCCCTCCTCGTGTTTGTCTTCGCCTTTCCCGTGTTGGGCGCGAGCTTCGCCTTCACTTGGGAAGGCGTACTTCTCATCGCTGGGGCGCTGTTCCTCGGCACGATGTTCTTTGGTGCGTTCGCCATCGCTCTCTCCGTCATCCTGAAGTCGTCCGAGACGTTCCAGATCGTGTCGACATTTGCGTTCTTCATCTTCCTCTTCACCTCGTCCGTGTTCTTCCCCGCGAGCGCGGCGCCTTCGGCGATCCAAGTGGCGAGCCTCGCCAACCCGTTGACGTACACGACGGACATCTTCCGTGCCGGCCTGTTCAATGCCGTGACGCCCACCGTGTCCCTGGAACTCGGGATCCTGGCCATCGAGGCCGCGGTGATGTTCGTCATCGCCGTCTTCGCGTTCCGTCGGATCCGGGTTTGAGCGACGGGATCTCACTTTCGCTCACCCCCGAGGCCCATGTCTTAATAGCTCTCACATGCATCCCGGGATTCCCTCATGGGGGAGCAGAGAACATGGCTCAAAAGCCGAACAGCGTTGTGCACGTGGAAATTCATTCGAACGCGCCGGAGAAAACGAAAGAGTTTCTGAAAGACGTATTCGATTGGAAGTTCCAAGACATGCCGGAGATGAACTACTCGATGTTCGAGGCCCCGAGCGCGCCGGGCGGAGGCCTCCAGAAGGCGGAGAACTTGCCCGCGGGCATCGTCAATTACATCCTGTCGGAGGACATCGATGGCACGCTCAAGAAGATCCAGTCATCTGGCGGCGCAGTCGTGATGCCGAAGGCCGAGATCCCCGGAATGGGCTGGTTTGCAGTGTTCCAGGACCCGACCGGAATTACGCTCGCCTTGTACGAGGCAGGCCCGCAACCACGGGCAGCCCGCGCGCAGTCCCGGCGGCGTGCCACGAAGTCCGCACGGAAGCCCGCCGCGAAGGGCCGGAAGCGCGGTCGACGCTCCCGCTGAAGGCTGCGCCGACCGTCTCCCTTCAGTCGGGCGCCCCATGGACGGGAATCACCGCGCCCGTCACATTTCGCGCCTCATCAGAACAGAGGAACGTCACGACCTCGGCGACATCCTGAGGCGTTCCGTGTGGTCGGGAGGCCCACGGGCCTCGATGATTGACCGCTTCGAGCGCTTGACGGAAGGTGAAGTACGGGATGTACCCCGGGGCGACCGCGTTGATTGTGATTCCCCGGCCGATCTCGACCTCCGAGAGGATGCGAGTGAGGCCATGGCGGGCGATCTTCCCGACCGTGTAGTCGAACGGCGGTTCCGTAAACTCCTCGGATCGCTCCATCCCGATGTTCACCACCCGGCCCCATCGTCTCCGTCTCATGTGAGGGAGCGCCGTCCGGATCGCATGGAACATACCGTCGATCTCCGCCCGGAGCACACCCTGCCACGCCGCGTCGTCGACTTTCGTGATGTCCTGCCGCGGATCCCACGATCCACCGGCATTGTTCACGAGGATGTCAACGGGACCGAGTTCCTGTTCCGCTCGGGTGAACATCTTCCGCACTTCGTCCCCTTTCGCGGTGTCGGCTCGCACCACGATGGCGCGGGTGCCGAGCCCTGCGATGGCCTTCACGAGGCGGCGGTTGTTGGTGGCCGAGGTCCGCCGGTTCGTCCCATGGTTCAGGACGACGTCCGCGCCCTCGCGCGCCAACGTGAACGCGATGCTCCTCCCCATGCCCTCGCCCGTGCTCCCGGTGACCAGCGCGACGCGGCCCTTTAGCGACCCGGACATGCTGCGAGAACCGCATCCGGTCAATAACTGTATTGACGCAGACCCTCACGAAGAGTTGCCCGGTCGACGCCGCCCGGCGGGCCGAAATTTCGCATAAGTGATTTTCATCCCATACTCTTTATCGCACGAGAGGGCCAAGGGTTGCGCGATGGGCTGGATCACACGGCGGATCGCGGGTTCCGTGACGTTCGTCATCGTGAGCGCGATTCTGACCGCGTGGGCGATCGCCACCGGCCACCTGTCCGGTTCGCCAACACTGAGTACCGCGTGGGGGGCCGCGATTCTGGGTATCGCCTTCCTCGTCTCGCTCGCGATCACGCACCGGATGAAGGTCCGAGATCAGATTCGAAAAGCCTGGGAGGATAACGCGCGGGCCTGGCAAGAGTACTGGGCGAGGGCGTACGCCTCCCAGAATCGTCGCCGATGACGGAAAGGCTCATGGGCCGCGGTCGCGTCCCGGCCGCGGATGTTCTTCGAGCAGCGTCTGATCGGTTCGATGGCGAACTTCGGATACGTGTTCGGGGATCCCGCGACGAAGGTCGCGGCTGTGATGGATCCCAGCTTCGACGCACGCCTCCTCCAAAAAGTGGCGGGAGAAAATGGCTACTCGATTGGACTGATCTTCAACACGCATCACCATTTCGATCACGTCTTCGACAACGAGAGGCTCGCGAATGAGACCGGCGGGAAGGTCGCGGCGCATCGGCTCAGTAACGTCCGGAAGGACCTCGTCCTGGAGGACGGTCAGATCGTGGACGTCGGCGGTCTCAAGGTCAAAGTCGTCCACACCCCGGGCCACTCGCCCGACTCCTGCTGTTTCATCGTCTCCGGGCGGGTCTTCACGGGCGACTGCCTCTTCGTCGGAGACTGCGGCCGAGTAGACCTACCCGGTTCGAGCGTCGAGGACATGTACGACTCGCTGTTCAACAAAGTCCGGAAGATGGACGACGACCTGATCGTGTGCCCGGGCCACCATTACGGCAAGACGCCACAGTCGACGATTGCGGAAGAAAAGCGGACGAACTTCACGCTGCGACCGCGGAGCCTCGCGGACTTCACGCGCTTCATGGCCTCGCCCTAACCGGTGGCGATGTCGGCGACGACCGCGACCGGCTTCGGC
>DASWGO010000014.1:0-1533 GCA_036393695.1 Thermoplasmata archaeon | reverse complement strand
TCTCGAAGCCAGAACGACAAAAACGAGCGAATCGTTCAAGAGGGGTTCGAGACACCTGAGATGAACTGGCCACAGGAGGGCCGATGCGAACACTCATGATGGTGACGGCGGTCGTGTACGCGGTCGGGTCGTATTCATTCGGAGGTGCAACGATGGCGCAAGGAAGCTCAGCGGGAGCGGCAAAGAATGTCGTGCTGGTACATGGCGCGTTTGCGGACGACTCGAGCTGGTCGAAGGTCGTTCCGTTGCTGAAAGCCAAAGGTCTTCGGGTGACGACTGCGGGCAACCCTCTGACGTCCTTCGCTGACGACGTTGCCGCGGCCAAGCGGGCGATCGCGGCGCAAGACGGTCCGACCGTTCTCGTCGGGCATTCGTACGGGGGCGTGGTGATCACCGAGGCCGGGAATGATCCCAAAGTCGTGAGTCTGGTGTACGTCGCGGCCTTTGCGCCAGACGCGGGCCAATCGATCGGCGAGATCAGTCAGGCCTTTGCGAAGCCTGCCGGAGCCGATCAGGTGCAGCCGCAACCTAACGGGTTCCTGCTCCTCTCACAGAAAGGCATCGAAGAGGATTTCGCCCAGGACTTGACGCCGGCTGAGAAAGCTCACCTGGTCGCGGCGCAACCGAAGACTTCCGGAGCCATCTTCGAAGCCAAGCCGACCGCGGCGGCCTGGCGTGCGAAGCCTGCGTGGTACGTCGTGGCGAGCAACGACCGCATGATCGATCCGGAGCAGGAAAAGAGCATGGCGACACAAATCAAGGCCAAGGCCACGGTACTGCCGTCGAGCCATGTCGCGATGTTGTCGCATCCGACCGACGTCGCGAAAGTCATCGAAGAAGCCGCTGCCAACGGACATCGTCGATGACCGCAGAAGACGTCATCCGGACCCATACGGAAGGATTCAACCGCGCGTTGACGACGCACGACCTCGACGCGCTGTCGGCGATCTATGCGGACGACTACATGCTCGTGCGCCCGGATGGCTCCGTGTTGGGCAAGGAGGACGTCTTGCGGGATCTCGGGGCGGGCGGCCTGCGCATCACGTCGATCGAACTCGCCAACGTCAGCGTCCGGATCTACGACCAGACGGCGCTCCTGACAGGTGATAGTCGGACGGTCTCATCGAGGAATGGCGATGAGATGAGCGCGCATATCCGATTGCTCGCGGTCTACGTGCACGATCGCAGCAGACTCCGACTGGCGCACTTCCAAAGTGCGTCGCTCCCGGCTTGAAGAGCGGAGAAGGTCATGGAGTTCGCCACGACGATCGCCAGGAAGCGCCATACCTTCACGGTCAACAAGGATCAGCTCAACGTGGATCTGCCGGCCTTCATCAGGAGGGCGTGAGGGGTGTCGCGCGTGGACCACACTCACGTCACCGTTCCGACTCGTTTCGTCGAGAGCGACGGGATTAGGTTCGCCTACCGTCGCTTTGGGCAGGAATCGGGAATCCCCCTTCTGTTCTTCCAGCACTTTCGCGGGGGGATGGACCATTGGGATCCGGCTGTCACGAATGGATTCGCCCAAGACCG
>DASWGO010000013.1:0-2262 GCA_036393695.1 Thermoplasmata archaeon | reverse complement strand
GGAGCGACCCACGCGTGTTCTGCGAACCATGGGTCAGCGCTCCAGTCTGTCATCACCGGAATCAGCAAACCCGTTCGCCATCAAGCCCATGACTGGAGCCCGTAATTCTACCAGGCTAAACTACGTCCCCATGGGACTCGTAAGTCGCGCAAGAGCGGCGGGGATATCTAACTTTGCGTCGCGGGTCGAGCCGCGCGGGGACGGCGCGCCACCGAAGTGGTCCAAAGTTCTTGCGCGAGTGCAAATGCGAGGACGCCCTCGATGATTTTCGAAACGAGTCCCACCGGGCCGAATACGTACTGTTGGCTTATGAACGGGAAGATGACCAGCCGGGAGGCGATGTACAATCCGATCAAGGCGAGCGCTCCCAATAGCCAGGCCCAGACGATCGGCCGAGAGGCGCGCAGGATCGTGAAGCCGCCGATGAACTCGAGGGGCGCGAGGACGAGGAAGAACGTCACGACAATCGACTCCACGTGCTCTCCGATGGCGACGATGTGGAGTGCACCGTCCGCAAAGAGCAGAAAGGTCGCGAGGATGCGACGACCGCGGACCCGGTCCCACAAGACCTCGGGATGGTCGATTGCGTATCCGAAAAACAACAGGCCAAGGCCCCACGGAACGGCGGACAGACGAACGAGGTCCGTCGCGCCGAGGTAGCTTGGCGTACCGAGTCCGCTCGTCAAGACGATCTCGGCTTCGAATGCGCCGGTCACGAAGAGGATCCCAAGTCCCGCCAAGATGAAGGCGAGGCCGGGAGTGAACCGCTCCCCACGCATGCTACGACGTATCACTCGGAGTCGCCAAGTACCTTTGCCGAAATCGACCGCTCATCGCTGCCGCATCTTCTGTTCGCGCTTGCGGCGGCGCATCCGCTTCTTGCGCCACTTCCAGCGCATCTTTCCGCGCTTCTTCCAAGCCCGCGAAGAGCGTTTCACCGGGTCGCCGGCGCCCGCGTAGCCTCCTTTCCAATAAGTAGTTTCCCGTCTCGGGCGGATGGATTCGAGTCGGTGATCGTTGGGGAACCTCGATTTGTTTCCGCTCGGCTCACGAGGTCGCGTACCAGACGTTGCCCGGGCCCTGGTAGCTCGGACCTTCGCCCCACGCGAGGTGGACATGAGCGCCATCCCAAGCGATGCCGTTGTAGTCGCCGTAGGGGAACATGAAACCATCCGCGGTCTTGTACGCGAATCCGGAGGCGAACTGCGAGACTTGGATCTCGCGGCTCCAAGTCGCACCGCCGTCCGTGGAGGTGCGGTACCACATGTTGTACTGGCCGGTGCGGTTGTCCATCCACGCCGCGTGGACCTCGCCGGCCTTGCCACCCTCGATCGCTGGAAAGAGCGCCCATGCGCTCCCGATCGACGAGTGGATCGCGACGCGCGTCGACCAGCTTGCGCCGCCGTCCGACGACGATCTGTACCAGACGATCGGTGGGCCGTTGTCGCGCGTTCCCGCATTGTACAAGACGTACACGCGATCCGATGCGTCGACCGTCACGACCACCTGCGGTCCCCAGAAATCCCAACCGCAGCAATTCTTCCACTCGGGCCCGGGCGGCACACCGCGGTCGGCGTAACTCGTCGTCCAGGTCTGCCCGCCATCCGATGACTTCGTGACGAAGAGGTCCTGCAACCCGAGCGCATTGCCGCTCTGCTTGATTCCAACCCAGCTGAAGTAGACCGTCCCGCGGGAGTCGACTGCGCCGCCCGAGGTGAGCGTCCAACCGTACGTGCTCGTCTCGTGATTGACCTGGACGGACGCGAACGTCTTCCCGCCGTCGTGCGACGAGGCGACGAAGAACTTCTGCGCGACGCTGTAGCTCACGTAGACATCGGAATCGCGAACCGCGAGGCCCACCTTGTCGGTCGGCCCGTTCTTGACGTCCCCGTTGACGGCGATGGGTGCGGTGAACGTCTCGCCGTGATCCTCGGAGCGCTGCGCCACGGTATTCTTGCCATCGAGGTACGCGACGAAGACCGTGCCGGCGGAGTTCACGGCGACCTGCAGGTCGACCTGGAAATTGCCCTGCGGATTCGGGGTCGGGTTCAGCGGCTTCGGCGCGCCCCATGTCGTGCCGCCGTCGTGAGAGACCTCAATCATCGCGGCCGGACTCGAGCATGTCCCGCAGCCGGGCACGCCGCCGAAGTGGCCCCAGGCCACGTACACGTTCCCGCTCCCGTCGGCAGCGACATCCGGCTCCCAATCATCTCCCGCGGCATAGCCGATCACCAGCGGCTTGCTGAAGTCGATCCGCGCCGC
>DASWGO010000012.1:0-20920 GCA_036393695.1 Thermoplasmata archaeon | reverse complement strand
GGAGCGACGCGCCCGATCTTGAAACCTTCGAGATTCCGAAGACGGCGACGGATCAGTTGTAGAGGTTGAATTCGTCCTTCTCCGGGACCGAGTCCCAGTCTTCGTCCCCTTCCTCGAAGACCGCGTTGAAGAGCGCGCTGACGACCTCGCGGAGCTGTTGAATCTCCGTCCGGAGGCGCGCCAATTCCTTCATCACTTCCTCGTTGGAAGCAGGCATTCACAACCTCTAACCCGTGCTATCACAGGGTAGGTTCATATCTTTTTGCCTTCGATTCTTGATGCTAATTCTCGGAACGGAACGGTCACGGCATTTGCGACGGTTTTACCGATGTCGTCCGCGGTCTCGATCCCTTCCACCGCGGCCGCCAGGACCCCGTCCGTCGCGACCTCGACCCCCGCCCCGGTCTCGGTACCGATCGCGCCCACCGCCCCGATCTCGGTCTCGTCCTCCGCGATCGTGACCCTCGCTCCGAGGCTCCCGATGTTTCGCCTCGACCTTCCCACCGCCGAGTTCGGTCGCGGGCACAAAGAGCCTCAAGTCGGCGTAGTCGGCCGCGAGCTTCCGTCGTTCCGTGCGCTCGTCCCGCGGGCAGTAGAGTTCCCGGTCCCGGAGCTCGAGAGGCCCTCGGCAGATCGAACAGAGGGCCTTCACGACCCCAAGATTCCGCTCCGCCGTCGTGAGCTGGACCGACGGCTTGACCTGGATCACCTTGGCGCGGATGATGTCCCCGAGGCGAAACATGTCGCGAATGTCCTCGGTGTACTCTTCCGATACGTTCGAGATGTGGATCGTCCCCTCCGATTCGCCGCTGATCTGGCGCGTCCGTCCATGGATCGCGAGGATCGTCGCGGTCGCCATCATGCCGCGAATATCGTCCACGACGCCGTACACGATGTCCCCGACTTTGAGCTCCGCGGGCGGGTTGAACGCCCGCACCCGCGCGACGCGGTTTGCCGGGTCGAGGATGAGGACACCCGGCGTCGCCGCGAATACAAGCCCATTCCGCTCGTAGGTCCCTTCCCCGGGCTCGAATTCCTCCGCGACGGCGATCTCATCGCCCGGGAGGACCATCTTTGGCTCCATTTGGTCCATCGACTCCTACGGGTCGCACGGAGTGGAGCCGTCGGTATTTATCTCTTCCCCACTTCAAGACGATAGAGGACGACGTCGATCCGGCGAAGCTCCTCCCGATGGAAGGCGAAGGTGTGGGGAATCGGAAACGCATACGCGAGACGGTCGGTGATCTTCCCGGCCGCCGACTCGATGCGATGCCGCACGTAGGCTTCGGCCTTCGCGTTCAGGAAGGTGTAGACGATGCGGCCCGATGCCAGCGCGGCGTCCAGGAATGGACGGTCTGCATGGCGCCTCTGAGAACCGAACGGTGGGTTCATGAGGACGGTGTCGAAGGCCTCATGGATGGCCCGGACATCGGCGAGGCGCCACGCCACGTCGACCTGCGCACGTTCTGCGTTCCGCCGCGCGACCTCCACGGCCAATGGATCCGAGTCCATGCCCGCAACGGGCCCCGCGCCGAGAAGTTTCGCGGCGATCGCGAGCACACCGTTTCCGCATCCGAGGTCCACGACCGACCGACCCTGGATGTCGCCTTTCGCGTGAGCGAGGTAGGCGACCTCGGCCGCGATTCCCGCGGGCGTCGGATACTGCTCCGCGGACGGCGCCGGAGTCGGGAGCGGATCGAGGGACTCCAAGATCCGCTCGAGCTGGACCTTCTTCGTGGGCTCACCTCGCGGAGCGGTCTTTCACTCCTCTTCCCATGCCGACGCTCGTTTGGTGGCCGCAGTCCCGCGCGGAGTAATCACCGCGGTGAAGTCCGAGGTGCCGTGCCACAGTAGCGTCAGGAGGCCTTCTCCCTCGAGGCGAGCGAGCTCGCTCTGCAAGTCGTCGAAGTTCACGCCTCGGAGGATCTCGAAGAACTGGTTCTTCTTCAACCCGATCGAGCCGCGCTTGTCGAGGAGCACCAGGACCTTGTCACGAAGGCCGCGCTCCACCGCCCGGGCGGCATCTTGCCGGAACGCGCGGTCGACGATCTCGATCGCCAGCGCGTTGAAGGCGTCCTCCACGAGGGTGCCGGTCCGCGCCGACGTGTACACGATCGGAGCGGCAAACGGTTCGGCGACATGGCGGATCTCGTCCTCGGTGATCGCCCGGCGCTCCTCGAGGTCTTTCTTGTTCACGACCAGGTAAACCGGGACGTCGCCCGCGATCTCGAGCGCGGAGGGGATCCATTCGTTCAGGGCATACAGGCTGTCCTTCCGTGTGAGATCGCAGACGCCCATCAGAGCCTGGGAGCCATGGTAGTACGTCTCCCGGACGAGGTCCTTGAATCCCCGCTGGCCCATGATGTCGAAGATCGACATGTCCACCTGGACCTCGGTGTCAGCGCCGTGGGGAACCGTGAGCTCGACCTTGCTCACTCGGGTCCCGACCGTGTGGAGATATGTGTCCTGGTACTCGTTGAGGACGAACCGCCGGATCAGGGAGGTCTTGCCGACACCACCCTCTCCCATCAGGGCGAGCTTTGCCTTCATGTGTCGGACCGTCGGCATGGGAGACCCCGGGCGGCTCCTCATTCGGAGCGCGGGTATAAGCAGTTTCGTCGTGGGGATCCGACGGATTCAGTTCTTCCAACGCGTCGTCCGCAACGTCAATTGTCGCGGAAACTCCGTCGACAGGTCCGCCGCACGTAGAGTTCAAAAATCCAATCGATCCGTCTCCGGCAATTCGGATCGCGTCGACCGAGCGAACGTCGCGGGCCATTATCAGGTCCCCGGCGCGCTGCGTTCTATCTACCGAGAATTGAAATCAGCACGAGCATCGATGCCTTTATCCCTCAAGGGTGCCAAGTCGTCGTCATGCGATTTCGCCCCGAGGGGCCACGGATTCCCGTACCGAACTGGCTCATCGAGTGGTCGAAGTCCCGCGACCTTTTTCTGACCCTCGCTCACGACCCATGGGTCTTCCGGCCGAACTGAGTGGCCCGGAAAAACCGAAGACGTTATAGGAGCCCGATTGATGCACTCCGCCGGTCCGAGTATTCGATGGCGCACCCGGAGCCCGCGGGCCATGAAGAGGAGGAGCATCATGGCAGCCCGTGGCCCGTCATCATCGCCGTGGGCATGGGCGTCGCTTACGTCGGAATCGTGACCCCGAGCATCCCGTTGCTCCTGGCGGGATTCGTAATCTTCGCCGGCGCCGCGGGCGGCTGGATTCATCAGGACATGCAGCGGCCTTCGACCGCGTTCTACGGGCTCGCGGCCGCCGTCGAATCGAAGTTGCCGAGGGTGAGCGCCCGGAAGCTCGGGCTCTGGCTGTTCCTAGCGACCGAGATCATGTTCTTCTCCGCAATCATCGGGGCCTCCTGGACCTTGCGACTCCGGACGACGACGCTCGGGGACGCGTTCCAGGGACCGTGGGCTCAGCCGGGAGAGATCCTCAATGTCCCCCTCACCGGCCTGAACACCTTCATCCTGATTTGCAGCAGCCTCACGATGGTCGAGGGGCTCGCCGCGGCCGAGCGGGGCGATCAGAGAAAGCTGCGCATCTTTCTCTTGGCCACACTGCTCCTCGGCATGACGTTCCTCAGCATCCAGGCGTTCGAGTACCAGAAACTGTATTTCGGCGAGGGGCTCACGTTCAAGACCGCCCCTTTCGGGGTGAATCCGCTCTACGGCCCGACGTTCTACGCGCAGACCGGAGTCCACGGGTCCCACGTTACCGCAGGGGTGCTCGCGATGGCGTACATCACCCGAAAAGCGTTCAAAGGCGGATTCACGAAGGAGAATCACGAAGCGGTCGAGCTCGTGGGACTGTATTGGCACTTTGTCGATGTGGTCTGGATCTTCCTCTTCACGATCGTGTATCTGATCTGAGGTAACGAATGGCGACGGCTACGGCAACCGAGACGTCAGGACCCCATGAGGGGGTGAGGAAGCGCCCCTACGTGGTCGTCTTCGGCATCCTTGCGGTCGTGACTCTCGCCGAGCTGAACATCTACAGCCTGGGGATTCCGCATCTCGAGACGATCACGATCCTGGTGGTCCTGGCGACCATCAAGGCAAGTCTCGTCGTGGCGTACTACATGCATCTGCGATACGAGCCGCGGTGGATCGCGCTGATTCCACTCGGAGGACTCGCCCTCGTCGCGGTTCTCGTCGCGGCGCTCACTGCGACGTCGGTCCACCCGTAACGCGGTCGCGAATCCCTCGGGCTGCGAGCCCGGTCAAAGGGAACGATGGGCTCGACCGGATTCGAACCGGTGACCTTCGCTGTGTGAGAGCGATGTCATAACCGCTAGACCACGAGCCCGCGGGGGCGCGCAAGGGCCCGGACGGTATAAATCTCCATCGAAATGCGCGTTTGTCCACCCTTGCCCTCAGAGCTTTTATTACCGCTGACCGGTTTGGGCCGGCGGGAGGCGCTCTCAATGGCAAAGGAAGAGAAGTCCGAGATGGCGACAATCGCGAAGAAGCAGCTAGAGGGCCGCGGCTACGTGCTTTCCCTCTCGACGACCCGGGACGGTGAAAACCTGATCGGCAAGGTCCGCGTGACCGAGGCGTCCACACAGCGGACCGTCGCGAGTTTCGTCAGCGTCTGGAAAATTGACAACATGGAACTGGTGTTCGGCATCGATGCGGGCGAGGGCATCGCACGCGACCTGGTGAACCAAGCGATGAACCTCTTCGACCTGTTCAAGTACGTGCTGCCCGGCGCGCAAGTGAAGGAAGAGGCGTGAGCACACAGCACGGTTAAATAGTCTGGACCACCTGGGATGGGCGCTCCCAATGGACTCCTCGAACGTGCTCCTGGCTCTGGATGAACAGAAGAAGTGGCGGGAGCGCCGAAAGCGGATCCGCGATCGGTTGCGGGCGCTCGAACGGCGGAGGACTAGCTTGCGGAAGGAGCTAGAAGGGGTCCGGAAGAAGATCCTCGAGTACAGCCGGGTCCTCACCGACCTGCGCGACGGTATGCCGACGCGGGCCGTTCTTCCGCCCAGCGCCCCGGGGCGATGACGATGGGACGCGCAACGGAGGCGACGCGCAAGGAGATCGAACGTTGGCGGCACCGGGAGAGGCGCCTCGTCGACGCCCTAAAGGACGTCGACGAAGAACGAAGCCGCCTGGACGACGAGCTCGTGAAGGTCGAACAGCAGCTCGCGTATTACGACTCCCTCGCGCGGGACATGAAGCGAGTGCTCGGCCGGCCGGGGCTCTCGAGCCTGCTCTCCTCGCTGCGGCGTCCGTAGGAGCAATTCCGTGCGCGTCACGATCGATGGCGTCCCGCGGGAGATGCGAACCGTCTGGTTCGACGACGGAATCGTGAAATTGATCGACCAACGCTACTTGCCGTTCGAGGTCCGCGTCTACGAGGCGAAGACCTACGAAGATGTCGCCGTCGCGATCGAGGACATGGTCGTGCGGGGGTCGCCGGCGATCGGGGCCACGGCCGCATACGGGATGGCGCAGGCCGCCCATCAAGGACTCGACCTCAAGGCCGCCGCGGACCGGCTGCGAAAGACGCGACCCACGGGCCACGACCTCTTCTTCGCGATCGACTCGATGATGAAGGCGGCGTCCGGCGGGGACGCCCTCGTCGAGGTCGCCGAGCGGTACGCGCAGGACAGCATCGAGCAGTGCCGAAGGATCGGGGAACACGGGGCGAAACTGATCCGAAACGGCACGCGGATCCTCACCCACTGCAACGCCGGCGCCCTGGCGGCGGTGGACTACGGGACCGCGACGGCGCCGATGCGCGTGGCCCAAGAGAACGGGCGGCGCTTCTTCGTCTACGTGGACGAGACCCGACCCCGCCTGCAAGGAGCCCGCCTCACGGCGTGGGAGCTCTTGGAAGCCGGGATCGAGCACGCAATCATCACGGACGGCGCCGCGGGCCACTTCCTCGGGCACGGGGAAATCGATCTCGTCCTGGTCGGCGCGGATCGGATTGCGGTCAACGGCGACACGGCGAACAAGATCGGCACCTACGCGAAAGCGGTCGTCGCGAAGGAAAACGACGTCCCGTTCTACGTCGCGGCGCCGACGAGCACGATCGACATCGATCTGGCGTCGGGTGCGAAGATCCCCATCGAGGAGCGATCTCCACAAGAGGTGCTCCACCTCGACGGGCACGTCATCGCCCCGAAGGAGAGTCCGGCCCGCAATCCCGCCTTCGACGTTACGCCGGCCAAGTACATCACGGGAATCATCACCGAGCGGGGGATCCTGAAGCCTTCTCAACTCCGGTCTGCGGGGAAGGCCGCGCCGACGAAGAAAGCGCGCCCTAAGTCTAGGTAGGCGGATACGCTTTTACGGACCGAGCCCGTTCGCCTCGCGCCATGCTCCTCTTGACGACGTGGTTCGGCTCTTTCTTACTCGATGAGGGCACGGTCGTCGACAAGAGGCTCTTCCCGATGGACGCCAATGCCCTCGCGGACCGCCTCGCTCAGGTCGAAGACTGGAAAGTCTTGGACGAGGAGCGCGACCTCATGGCCCGCGCGGACGAGGTCTTCGTCATCGAACCGCGCTTGGAGCGGGCCGGCGGCAATCGCACGACGGTGCGCCCTCCGTTCCTGAAGCCGGAGGACTTCGGCTATGGCCGTGAGCTCCTGCACGGGGCCATGGTCGAGCTCGCGAAGCGCCGAATGCGCAAGGCGATCGGACCCGAGGATCATCTCCGGCAGGCGGTCGGCGCCCTCGACGAACTTCAGGAAGAAGAGAACGTCCTCGTCGAACGACTGCGGGAATGGTACGGGCTTCACTTCCCGGAGCTGGCACCGATGGTGGATACCGCGACGTACGTCGAGCTCGTATCGATGCACGGACGACGGGAACGGATGCCCATCGACCATCGGGAGAGCGTCGGAGCGGATCTGGCGGAGCGGGAGGAAGCCGAATTGAAGGCGCTCGCGGGCCTTGCGAAACTCGTCGCGGACCAACGGAGAGCGGTCGAGACCTACGTGGAGCGATCGATCCGCGAACTGGCGCCGAACGTCTCCGAACTCGCGGGCCCGATTATCGCCGCGCGGCTCGTCACCCTGGCAGGCGGCATCGACGATCTCGCGCGCGCGCCCGCCGGGACCGTGCAACTCCTGGGTGCGGAGCGAGCGCTCTTCCGCCATCTCCGGACCGGATCGCGGCCGCCGAAGCATGGCGTGCTCTTCCAGCATCCATGGGTCCACGGAGCGCCCCCCTGGCAGCGAGGCGCAATCGCGCGAGCTTTCGCCGCGAAGATTTCTCTGGCGGCCCGAGCGGACGCGTACACGAAACGCAAGATTGCTCCGGACCTCTTGAAAAATCTCGAGATTGGGATCGAGGAAATCCGTCGGCGCAAGGCCGACAAACCGACGCGAGCGACGCGTCCAGCCGCGCCGAAAAACCGCGGGCACCGGAGACGGACGCGTCGCTGAGGAAACGTTTTTAGGGTCGCCTCACATCGCCGCGCGAACGCGATGTCCTGGGAGCAGGCGGAGATTCGAGAGCTGAAGGTGAACCGGTACATCGTCATCGACGATGAGCCGTGTCGCATCATCTCGATCCAGACCTCGAAGCCGGGGAAACACGGCGAAGCGAAGGCGAGGCTCGAGGCGGTCGGTCTGTTCGACGGGCAGAAGCGGTCGATCGTGCATCCGGTGACCCACAAGGTCCGAGTCCCGATCATCGACAAGCGGAAGGCCCAGGTCCTCTCGACCCACGGCAACCTCGCCCAGCTGATGGACCTCGCGACGTACGAGACGTTCGAACTCCCCGTGCCCGAGGAGTTCCAGGGCAAACTCGCTTCCGGTCAGGAGATCATGTACGTCGAAGCGCTCGGCCGGCGCAAGCTCTCGTCCAATTGATCGGGGTCGTCCTCAAATAAGCGCACGCGATTTCCGTTCGTCCATGGCTGCGCCTCGCTTCGCGGACGCCGTCGCGAAGTATGACGAGGCGTGGATGGCCCTGTTTGGAGTGCCGTACGACCGCACGTGCTCGTTCCGCGGCGGCTCCCGCTTCGGACCCCGTGCGATCCGCGAGGCTTCGTACAACTTTGAGACGTACATGATGGACCACCAGCGCGACCTTCGAGACGTCGCGGTGGCGGATCTGGGTGATACGCCGACCTTCGGGGCGTCGTCGGAGATGGTCGACGGCGTGACGCACATGGCGGCGGATGTTGTCCGCGCCGGGAAGATTCCGATCGTCATCGGCGGTGAACACAGCCTCGCACCGGCGGTCGTGCGTGCATTCCCGAAGGACATCGGCGTGATCGGAATCGACGCCCACCTCGACTTCCGCGACTCGTATCTCTCGGACAAGTGGTCGCACGCCTGCTCGGCGCGCCGGATCGCGGACCACGTCGGCGTCGAACACGTCGTCTACATCGGCGTGCGGTCGTACAGTCGGGAGGAACGGGAGGACCTCGAACGACTCGGTTTGACGTATGTGAGCGTCTTCGACGTCCATGAGAGAGGCATCGGTGCCGCGGTGGACCGGGCGCTGAAGGCGATCCACCGCGACAAGATCTACCTCACGATCGACATCGACGGCGTCGATCCGGCGTTCGCTCCCGCCGTCGGCAATCCGGAGCCGTTCGGGCTCGCACCCCTGCAAGTCAAGAAAGTCATCGGGATGCTCGCGCCGGACCTGGTCGGGATGGATCTGAACGAGGTGAGTCCCGCATGGGATTTCGGGCAAACGGCGTTGCTCGCCGCGCGTCTCATTCGGGAGGCGATCGTGGCCGTTGGCGAGGCGCGCGGGCACCTCGGATGAAGCGCCGGCTGACCTCCCCGGACGAGGGACGTCGGAGATCTGAGAACCTCGCAGGAAAAGGGCGCGACGAGCTCTGGTCGCCGCGGGACCGCGGCCTCCCCCGATTCCCTCCCCCCTTTCCTCGGGGAACCCGGGCCCCACGAATCCCGGCCACGCATGCCCACCCGAAGGCGACGCAGGAAGAGCGGAACCGGAGCTCGTCCCAACCCGTGGCACGGGATAACACGCCCGGGCATGAAGTTTACGACAGACCGACGGCGTGCACGAACGTTTATGTGCACTCGGCACGTAGGCGCCTTTCTCGATGCCATGGGCGACGGATGGAACGGCCCTCTGAACAAAGTCGACGCGTTCCGCTACGAAATCCCGCGGTCCTACAAGCCCGCCATGCGCACGAACGGCTTGGTGTTCATCGACGAATCGATGGTGCCGCAGCTCCGTCAAGACCAGGCGCCGGAGCAGGTGGCCAACGTCGCGACGATGCCCGGGATCCTCGGGGCCGCGATGGCCATGCCCGATATCCACTGGGGCTACGGATTTCCCATCGGCGGCGTCGCGGCCTTCGACTACGACGACGGTGTGATTTCGCCTGGCGGGATCGGTTACGACATCAACTGCGGCGTACGGCTCATCCGGACGAACCTCCTCGCAGCCGACGTCCGTTCGAACCTCCGAGCGTTGACGGACGCGTGCTTCGAGAACGTCCCCAGCGGCGTGGGCGAAGGAGGCATCATGAAAGTGTCGCGGCAGGACCTCGCGAAGCTCGCGACCGAAGGGGTCGGCTGGTCGGTCGAAAAGGGATACGCGTGGTCCGACGACCCCGACCACATCGAGGCGCGCGGCCGCCTCGAGGACGCGGACTTTTCGAAAGTCGGCGAGCGGGCCATCGCGCGCGGAAAGGACCAAGTCGGAAGCCTCGGCGCCGGAAACCACTTCGTGGAGATCCAGAAGGTCGACCGGGTGGACGACGAACGGGCCGCGAAAGCGCTGGGGATCGGGGAGCCGGGCCAGGTATGCGTGATGGTCCACACCGGATCCCGCGGGTTCGGCCACCAGATCGCCACGGACTACATCGAGGTGTGCGAACGGGTCGTGAAGCGGGAGAAGATCGACTTGCCGGACCTCCAGCTCGCCTGCGCGCCGATCGGCTCGAAGGAGGGGCTCGACTATTGGCGGGCCATGTGCTGCGGCGCAAACTTCGCCTGGAACAACCGCCAGCTGATCACGTACGGGGTACGGAACGCATTCTCGAAGGTCCTCGGCCAATCTCCGGAGGCGCTCGGCATGGACATCGTCTACGATGTGTGCCACAACATCGGGAAAGTGGAGCATCACGTCATCGAGGGCGCGCGACACAAGGTCGTCGTCCATCGGAAAGGGGCGACCCGCGCCTTCCCCGCGGGACACCCGGAGACTCCGACCGAGTACAAGGCGGTCGGCCAGCCCGTCCTCATCCCGGGGGACATGGGCACGTGCTCGTTCGTCCTCGTCGGCTTGCCGACCGCGATGGAGCGATCCTTCGGCTCGAGCTGCCATGGCGCCGGGCGCCAGATGTCGCGAAAGGCCGCGACCCGGAAGTACGATGCGAACGATGTCGTGAAGTCGCTCGATAAGCGCGGGATCTATCTCCGGGCGGCTTCGCGGGCCGGAATCGTCGAGGAAGCCCCCGGAGCCTACAAGAACGTCGAGGATGTCGTCCGGGTGGCTGAGGGAGCAGGACTGACGAAAATCGTCGCCCGATTGGTCCCGCTCGGAGTCGTCAAAGGATGATCCTCACCCTCCAACCCGTCGGCCGCACCGACGCATCCGTCCTCGAACGAATCGGAGACGAGCTCGCGCCGTTTGGGGAGGTGCGCATCGCGAGTCCGAAGCCCTTGCCGAGCCGACCCTTCGGTCGCGGTTCGAAACGGTACCGAGCGGCAACGTTCGGTCGGGTCTGCAGATCCTCGGATGGCGATCGCGTCATCGCGATCACGGACGTCGAGCTCTGCGACCCGGAGCTCGGGCTGAGGTTGGTCTTCGGTCATGCGGACATCCAAGGCCGATGGGCGGTCGTCTCCCTGTCGCAGTTTGGGGGAGAGGGCGAGGACAAACTCGTCGAACGTGCCGTGAAGACCGTGATCCACGAACTCGGACATACCCTGGGCCTCGTCCATCACGATGCGAATCCCCAATGCGTGATGTTCTTCTCCGAGAAACTCGCGGATACGGATCGGAAGGGTCGGGACTTCTGCCAACCTTGCGCGGATTCGGCGAACCTTACCTTGTCGCGCCTACGAAGGTGAAGCGGGCCGAGATCTCGAAGCGGTCTCCGTAGCGCCGGGGCATCTCGGTCTCCAAGAACCGGAGCCCTCGCTCATACTCACCCGGAGGCAGGAGGTCGAAGGTCGAGAGGTACCGGTGTCGCACGCGGTCGAGTTGCTCTTCCGGCGTGAGCCTTCGAACATACGCGCGGTCGTCGACGGTGGGGGCCCGAAAGCCCGCCGCCTCAAGCGCGTGGACGACCGCCCGAATGGGCGGGAACCGTTCCCGATCGATGGCCAAGAGGCTTGGAAAGGCCTCTTCCAAGATGCCGAGGCGACGGGTGGCCATGTCCGAGGTCGCGACGACGACTCGATGCGCCACCCGCGCGACGTCACGCAGGGCCGCGCCGTAGTCGCCGAGATGATGGAGCACCATGACGACCATCGCGAGGTCGAAGGTGTCTGCCCGGAACGGGAGGCGGTGGCCATCGCCCTCCACACACTCGAACGGACCTTTCTCGCGGGCGATCCGGAGCATGGCGTCCGACGAATCGAGGGCCACGACCCGATTCGTCGTCGAGAGGAGCTGGGCAAATCGGCCGGTCCCGGCTCCGAGGTCCAGCACGCGCTCCCCGTCTCGCAGCCTTCCGACCTCGACGAGTCCGCGGAGCCAGAACTCGCGGTCCATCGCCTCGTCGGCCCGAACGCGATCGTAGTCCGCGGCATGCCGCGAATAGTCGACGGCCACAAAACTTGCAAGAGGCGGGCGGCTTATCAGGCTAGCGGGGTCGGGCGATGACCATCGCGGAATTCAGCATCACGCCGATCGGGAAGGGCGTTAGCGTGGGGGAATACGTGGCCCGCTCCGTGGACATCGTGGACCGCAGCGGTCTCCCGTATCGCCTCAATCCCATGGGGACGGTGATCGAGGGCTCGTTCGACGAGATCCTCGCGCTCATCGCGCGCTGCCACAGGGCCGTCATGGAGGACTGCGAACGCGTCACGACGATCGTCAAGATCGACGACCGCAAAGGGGCGTCGAAGCAACTCGAGGCGAAGGTCGTGGGAGTGGAGCGGCGCCTCGGCCGAAAGATCAGGACCTAGCGGGCGCTTTCCACAAGGAGAGTCCGATCGCCGCGACCGTGGCGGCCATCGCCCCGAAGGCGAACGTCGCGGCCCCGACCGGAAAGGTCGGCGTCGGCGCGAAGGCGATCCACAGGAGTCCGGCGACTACGCCGGACGCCAGCTTCACCGCCGCGACGCATGTGTGATACGCGCCCAGCACGGTGGCCTTGATGTTCGGTGGGGCGAAGTCTGCAACGAGCGCGCGCTGCGTTCCTTCCGCCATCCCGTAGCTCAGACCGTAGAGGACGAAGGCGAGGACCAAGATGGCGAGGAGGTCCGAGAAAACCAGGAGGGTCGCCATGGCGATGAAGGCGACATATCCGGTCAGCACGACCGGCTTCCGTCCGACTCGATCGGACAAGATCCCCGCCGGGAACGCGTGAGCGGCGTATACGATGTTGTACACCACGTACAGCAGGATGGCCACGGTCGTCCCGTGGATCCCTGCACGCAATAGGAGAAACGCATAGGAAAAATCCGCGAACGAGAAGACGCTCGCGATCCCGATGAACGTCCAAAGCGGCTTCGGAATCCCGCGGAAGGTGACCCGAAGGGGCTGCTTCGGCGTGCGCTGACGGACCGGCTCGCGGACGAGGAAGACGATGAAGACGGAGATCACGGCGGGGATGGCGGCGAGGAGCAGGATGAGGCGATAGTTCGGGACGGGGGATGCAGCGATGGTTGCCAGGAGGACGAGCGTGATGATCGGACCGGCGATCGCTCCGGTCGTGTCCATGCTCCGGTGGAAACCGAACGCTTTCCCGCGGGTCTCGGCCGGCGTGGACTCGGTTAAGAGCGCGTCCCGGGGCGCGTCCCGGACGCCCTTCCCCGTCCGTTCCACGATCCGCATCCCGAGGAACTCCGGCCAGCTCTGCGCGAACGGAAAGAGGACCTTCATCAACGTCGAGAGGGCGTAGCCCGCCCCGACGAAGCGCTTCCGCTTCCCGGCCGCATCGGAGAACCGGCCCGAAAAGATCTTCATGAACGAGACGACGCTGTCCGAGAGCCCTTCCTGGATCCCGACGATGAGGGCGTTCGCGCCAAGGACCTGAATCAAGAAGAACGGGAGAATCGGCAAGATCATTTCGCTGCTGATGTCCGTGAAGAGGGACACGACCCCGAGGACCACGACGTTCGCGGTAAGTCCGTACGCGAGGGATCGACGGGTACCGGCCATGGGCTCACGGCGGAGGCGGATGGAACAAGAACGCCACGGCAATCACGGCGTACACCATCACGAGCAATGCGCCCTCGTACCAGTTGCTTCGGCCATCCGAGACGACCGCCGCAACGACGGCCGTCGCCAAGGCCAACGAGGCGAGCTCGAAGATTTCAAAGTCGAGCGTCATGACTTTCGCGGTCAGCAGAGAAACGAAGACGAGGATCGGCGCCACGAACAACGCGACCTGGGTCGTTGAGGTCGTCGCGACCGCGACGCTCAATTCCATCTTGTTTCTCCAGGCCATGAGGATCGCACTGCCGTGTTCCGCGGCGTTCCCGACGATGGCCACGATGATGACTCCGACAAACAGTTCGGTCAGGCCCAGGCTCTGCCGCGCCGTCTCCAGGGAGCCGACCAGGATCTCGCTCTCGACCGCGACCAGGACCGTCGAAGCCACGAGGACGCTCAGGGCGAACCGTTTCTCCCAGCGCGGCTTCTCGGAGACTTCCGTCACCGGATTGAAGATGTCCCGGTGCGTGCGCAGGGAGAAGAGGAGGCCGAACACGTAGGCCAGGAGCAGGATCCCGGCGATGCCCAGGCTCATCTCTTCCAGGGCCACGCCGGACCGAATCCCTGTCGAGAGGACGTACAGTGCGGGCATCACGAGGCCGATGACTGCGACGACGAGCATCGTGATCTGAATCCCGGAAGCCTCGCGGGAGAAGTGCTGTGCTTTGTATTTCACGCCCCCTGCGAGCATGCTCAACCCGAGGACAAGGAGAAGGTTTCCCACAATCGAGCCCGTGAGCGACGCCTTGACGACCTCTGTTAGGCCGCGCGACAGCGCGAAGACGGCGATGATCAGCTCCGTTGCGTTCCCGAATGTCGCGTTGAGGAGACCGCCGACCCCGGGGCCCGCGTGCTTGCCGAGTTCCTCGGTCGCGAGCCCGAGGAACCACGCGAGCGGAACGATGGCGAGACCCGCGACCGCGAAGACGATGACGCCGGGCCCGACGAGGAGGCCGAGGATCCAGCTCAGCGGGACGAAGAGGCCCAGCAGGAGGGTCCACGTGTACGCCCGCAACGGTTCGAAGTCCATCGCGTCCCGAAATGTCCGATCGTTCTTAACTCCGCGGGCAACGTTTAACTAGCGTCGGCCGAATGCGCGCCCAATGATTTCTCCGGCGGAGATGCGCGTCCTCGATCGGAACGCCCAATACTTCGGCGTCTCGATCTTGGAACTGATGGAGAACGCCGGGAAAGCCGTGGCCGACGTCGCGCGGTCCGAGTTCGGCGCGGCCGGAAAGAACGTCCTCGTCCTCTGCGGCACCGGGAACAACGGCGGCGACGGCCTTGTGGCGGCTCGCCACCTCGCGAGAGAGGCGCGGGTCACGGTCCTCCTCGCACGATCGCCGGACCAATTCGTCACCCAGGAATCGGCGACGAACTTCGAGCGGCTGAGGGACGTGCAAATCCTGGCGGGCCTCGACAAGAGCGAGGAAGCGATCGCGGCGGCCGACCTGTTGATCGACGCCCTCCTCGGGATTGGCGCGGAAGGCCCACTTCGCGAGCCGTACGCCGCGCTCATCCGTCAGATGAACGCTTTCGGCAAGCCGATCCTCAGTGTGGACGTCCCCAGCGGGTTCGGAACGGACCTCGCCGTCCGACCGACGGTCACCGTCACGCTCCATGACGTGAAGGAGGGGATGACGGCCCAGAACTCGGGACGGATCCGCGTGGCGGACATCGGCATCCCCGCGAGAATCGCCTCGATGATGGGGCCCGGCGAATTCACGCTCTACCCGGTGCCGAAAGCGACGAGCCACAAAGGTCAGAATGGACGCGTCCTCGTGATCGCCGGGGGACCGTACACCGGCGCCCCCGCGCTCGTCGGATACGGCGCCCTCGGGGTCGGCGCGGATCTCATCCATGTCGCGACTCCGGCCTTGGCGGCCTCGGTGGTCGCATCGTATTCGCCGATGTTCATTGTGCATCCGCTTGTCGGCCACCGCCTGCTCCGGGAGGACACGCGTCAGATCGTCGACTTGGCCTCGCGCGCCGACGCGATCGCGATCGGTCCTGGACTGGGCGATGCCGAGGGGACCCTCGACGCCGTGCGGGAGATCGTCCGGAGCCTCTCGCTGCCGCTTGTGGTCGACGCGGACGCCATCCGGGCCGTGGCCACGGATCCGAAATGTCTTGTCGGGAAGCGCGCGGTCATCACGCCTCATTCCCGCGAATTCCAGACCCTGACGGGCAAGACCCTCCCGGATGCCCCGGAGGAACGAGCCGAGATCGTCCGCGAGGCGGCGAAGGCGTTTGGCGCCACCCTCCTCCTGAAGGGCCACGTCGACATCGTGACCGACGGGACGCGGGTCAAGTTCAACTACACGGGGAATCCGGGGATGACGGTGGGCGGGACGGGCGACGTCCTGTGCGGCGTCGTGGCCGGCCTCATGTCGAAAGGGATGTTGCCGTTCGACGCGGCGCGCCTTGGGGCCTTCACGAACGGGTATGCCGGCGATCTCGCCTTCAAGGTCAAGAGTTACGGGTTGACCTCGGTCGATGTCGCGGAAAACCTGGGCCGCGTCCTCGCGGAGTTTCTTTGAATCCCCTCGCACGAAAAGACCGTGGACCCGGCACAACCATTAAGCCGACCCGCCGTTGGAGCGGACGTGGATCTCGAGCCCGTCCCCGATGAGCCCGCGCTCATGGCGGACGACATCCTCGTCGTGGCGGACCTGCACATCGGAATCGAGGAAGAGCTGCACGAGAAAGGGATCCGGGTCCCGAGCCGGGCGGAGGTGATGGGCCGAAAGCTCGTCGAGCTGGCGGACCGCCGAGGCGCGAGCCGGCTCGTCATCTTGGGCGACGTGAAGCATCTCGTGCCGAAGATGGCCTCTCGGGAGCGGCGCGACGTCTACGTGTTCTTTCGCGACCTCGCGCCGAGGTTCCGGGAAATGTACATCGCCCAAGGCAACCATGACGGCATGCTGAAGAACATCGTTCCCCGGAGCGTGCGTTTCAAGCCCGCGTACGGCTTCCGAATCGAGGACGTCGGGTTCTGCCATGGGCACGCTTGGCCGTACAAGAAGGTCATGGAGGGATCCGTCCTCCTCATGGGACACAACCATCCGGCCGCGGCGTTCCGCGATGCGCTGGGATCCCGGCAGATTGTCCCGTGCTGGATGCGGGTGCCGTTCCTTCGAAAGCACAAACGCTATCCGAAGCTCCCGAAGGAGGCGATCGTCGTGCCCTCGTTCAACGACCTTTGCGGCGGCATGCCCGTGAACGACGTCCGGGCGCGATTCATCGGGCCGCTCTTCGACGAGGACCTCGTCCGCGTCGAGGATGCGTCCGTGCATCTGCTCGATGGCACGAACCTCGGACGATTGCGAGACATCAAAGTCGACCTGGGCTTCCGGCCCGAGGACTACCGACAGTGAGGCCCCGGGCGAGATGCGGTGGAAGTGGCGGCTGGGTCTGCTGGTGATCGCGGGACTCGAGGCTCCGCTACTGCTGTGGATCTCCACAGCGATGGGCGCGCCCCCAGAAATTCTCCTTTACGCGGGCGGCATTCTGGCGCTGGTCCTGATGGCGATGCTCCTCGTCCGGCCCCTCTTCTTCACCTTCTTGGTCGTGTGGCTCGGAGGCCTGATGGGATCGGCGTGGTATCTTGTCCGCTTCCTGCCGCCGACCGAGGCGCTCGGACTCGGCGCGACCTTTTCCACAGTCGTTTCCGCGGTGGGTGCGCCCGTCCTGTCCCGCGCGCTCGGCTTCGTCCTTCGACAGAGGCTGTGGATTCGGCACTGAGATGGAGCCGATGGGCCCGGTCGGAATCGAACCGACGACCTCGACTTTGTAAGAGTCGCATCATAGCCACTAGACTACGGGCCCGCGGCACGAAGGGTCGTGGCCTCATTAAGGCTTCCCGGAGCGCTCAGTCCACATCCTTGGCGGCGGCCTGCGCGAATCGCAAAATCGCCGCGTCAAGATCGGAGACCACGCGCTCCGGCGGTACGACGAGCACCACCATGGCGCGTCGGCCGATTTCTTGGATGACGACGGTCGCGTCGTCGGACTCGAGCAGGACACGGTGCGGCGCCATGTGGCCCAGCTCCGTCGCGGCGGTCATCCCGGCGCCGAGGATTGCGGCGCACATGATCGAGAAGGTCTCCTGCGAGACATTTCGCGGAAGCTCGGCCGCCACGATCCCGCCATCGCGATTGACGACCGCGACCGCCTCCGCCTTCGTCACGTCGCGGAGCGCGCGGACCATGTCCGCTAAGGCGGTCACGCCCCGCCCTCCCGTTCGAAGACGCATTCACGACCGCCCGTACTCACGCACTCCACTTCCGCCAGGCGCACTCGGTGTTTCGTCTTCGCCTCAAGGAGCTTCGAGAGAATCCCCCGAAGCCGGTGGCACGTCTCCACGTCGCCCCCGGGCATTGCCTCGATCGAGCCGCGCACCCTCGCGCCGGAGTCCGTGAAGGACACCTCCTCCGCCCAGCCCCGCTCGAGGATCACCTTCTTGCCGAACTCGAGCGGATCTTCCCCGAGGGCCAAGTTCCTCGTGACTTCCTCGGCGAGGACCATGCCCTCTCGGAAGAAGAGGCCGTGGCACGCGTACGACATGACACTCTCGTAGAGCTTGCGAATCGAATCGAGTTCTTGCTGAGAAACCTTGACGAATCGGGCCAATGGCCGGCCGAACCTGGGAACGGCCTATAAAGGTTCCGCGCCTGTTATCCGCGCGTTCCCGGCGACGGGCAGTTCAGCCGCCACGGCACTCGGGGCAGACGAGCAAGTTGCGATCCCACACGAGGTTCGTCGAATACACTCCGCACGCCTCGCAGTGGCCCTCGATGCCTTTCGCGAACTGGGACTCGAGTCCGGCGCGGGCGTATTCCCGCGTGACCTCAATCAGTTGAGGCCACACCCGGATGATGTCGTTCTCCGTGATCATCCCGACGAGCTTTCCTTCCTGGACGACGGGGAGTCTCCGGATCTTGCGCTGCGACATCAGCTTCGCGGCCTCGGCGACCTCCACGTGCGGATGGACCACGACGACGGGGGACGTCATGATGTCTCGGACGAGGACGCGGCTCGGTTGTTTGTCCGACGCTGCGACCTTCGTCACGATGTCCCGCTCCGTCACGATGCCCATCGGCTTGCCGGTCTCGACCACGACGAGGCTCCCGATCTCCCGATCGCGCATGAGGCCCGCGGCGTCCTTCGCGGTTGCGTCGGCCGGAATCGTCACCGGGGACTGCGTCATGATTTCGACGACGGGGACGCGGGCGCGCATGATATGCCGTGGTGAATGAGAGGTCGGGGCCGATAAAGGTTGCGAGTCCAATCGCGCGGTCCGAGTTGCAATGAGTGAGCGGGAGAAGACGCCCACGGAAGCGATCGGAGAGTCGTGCCGACAATGTTAAGGCACGCGCCTTGTTGTCGACGCGAATGTCGTACGCGGACCGCGACGGCGAAATCGCCGTCCGCATCGCGCGCGAGGCCCTCGAGGCGTACGTGGTCAAACGCGCGAAACGAACCGTTGAAATCCCCAAGGCATTCGAAGAGAAGTCCGGAGCATTCGTCACCCTCAACGAACATCCGAGTGGCTTGCTGCGCGGTTGCATCGGCTACCCGCAACCGTTCTTCCCTCTGGTCAAGTCGATCGAGAAAGGCGCGGAAGGCGCCGCGGAGGATCCGCGGTTCCCGCGATTGACCCCGGAAGAGCTCGACCGCGTCACCGTGGAGGTGAGCATCTTGACCCCGCCGCAACTAATCGAGGTGAAGAAGCCGAAAGACCTCGCGAAGTCCGTCACCCTCGGCGTGGATGGCTTGAGCGTGGCCCAGGGCCCATACCGCGGACTCCTGCTCCCGCAGGTCGCGGTCGAGTACGCCTGGGACGCGGCCGAATTCTTGTCCGAGGCGTGCATGAAAGCGGGCCTCTTGGCCGACGCATGGCTCGACCCCGCCACCCGGGTCTACAAGTTCCAGGCCGAGGTCTTCGCGGAAACCCAGCCCCGCGGTCCCGTCGTGCGCCGGACCTTGGAGGCGGCGCGTGCGGGTCATTAGCGGCCGCGTGTTCTTTCGCGGCCGGCTGGAGCCTTTGAGCATCGGGATTGACGAGAAAGGCCAGATCGCCGCGATCAAGAAGGTCCTCCGGGGCGACGAACGGATTGACCACGGCGATGCGCTGATCCTACCCGGATGCGTCGACCTCCACGTCCACATGAGGGACCCGGGACTCCGAGGCAAAGAAGACTTCCCGAGCGGGACTCGTTCGGCGGCGATCGGCGGTGTGACGACGGTGGCGGACATGCCGAACACCGTCCCGGCGGTAACGACAACGACGGCGCTGGATGCGAAGGCCGCCGAGCTCCAGGGACGGGCCGCAGTGGACTATGCGCTGTATGCGGCACCGCAATCCCCGGAGGCGGTCCCGCGACTCACCGATGCCGTCGCGTTCAAAGTCTACATGGCGGAGTCGACGGGAAATCTCGAGGTGACAGTGCCACGACTGGAAGAGATCCTTCGAGCCGCGGAAGCGCAGACCAAACTGGTCGTCGTGCACGCGGAGGATCCGGGAAAATTCACGAAGCAGAAAGCGAGGGATCTCCGGGGCCACGACGCGGCGCGACCGAAGGTCGCCGAAGAAACCGCCATCGCGACCGTTGCGCGTATCCGCGGCGGAGCGAGGGTGCACGTCGCTCACGTCACCTGTGCAGAGGCCCTCAACACGGTGCCTGCCAGGGCGACGTGTGAGGTGACGCCCCACCACCTCTTCCTCGACTGGTCAAAGCCGCTCGGTGCCCGAGGGAAAGTGAATCCTCCGCTCCGATCACCCGCGGATCGGGACGCTCTCTGGGACGCCTTCCGCCAGGGCCGCATCGACGTGGTCGCGAGCGATCACGCTCCCCACACTCTCGACGAAAAGGGTGAGCCCTTCGAGGAAGCGCCCGCCGGACTCCCCGGTGTCGCGACCATGTTCCCACTCCTCATGCGTCGGATCCGGGCGGGCGACCTGGACCTCCCGCGACTCGTCTCGGCGATGGCGGCGCGACCCGCCGAAATCTTGGGAATCGCGAAGGGGACGATCGACGTGGGGCGAGATGGCGACCTCATCGTGGTCGACCCGCGGAACATCGAGGCCGTCACCGCGAAACGGGTTCGGTACAAATGCGCGTGGACGCCGTTCGAAGGAATGGAGGGCTGCTTCCCCCGAACCGTCTACCTCCGGGGAGAAGCGATCGTCGATGACGGGGAGACGATCTCGGAAGGGCAAGGTCGATTGATTCACGCCTCGTCGTAGCAGACTTCACGACGCGTGGACCGCGTCCTCGGTGGCGTAGTAATACTCGCCGGCCGATTTCTGCTCCCGGTCCAAGCGGGAGTCGAGCTTGTTGATTCGCGGGCGGTTCGTGTCCGCGTCCCGGCGGAATGTGATGCCGACCATTTTCAGGAACCGGTTCATCCCGTCTCGCATCGGGAACGGACCTTCGCCGATACCCACCCGGCCCGGATCGCCGGAGAAGACCATGACGCTGTCCGACACCATGTCGATGAAGTACACATCGTGGTCGACGATGAGCCCGGTGCGGGCTTCCTTCTCCATCACCCG
>DASWGO010000011.1:0-5464 GCA_036393695.1 Thermoplasmata archaeon | reverse complement strand
AGCTACGCGACCTACCATACGACGACCGAGTTGTCGACTCGGTCCGGCTCGTTCGCGGTGACGTATACCGCTGACGTGTGGTTCAGCGTAGAGACGCTTGCCATCGTCGAAATTCAGGCAAGCATCAACATTACAGGACTCATCACGATCACGATCAGCGGCTTCCCACCACAAACGATCCAGTGGCCGCTGACGACCGGCGCAACCTGGCGGTCGTCGACCGTTGTAACGCTACAGACCGCGTACCCGAACGGGACGAAGACGCACTCCTACCAGGCCCTCTCGACGGACTTCGAGGTCCAACCGGAAACCTCGATTACTGTGCCGAAAGGGACGTTTGCAACGACACCGTTGAAGGAGACGAGTACGGCGAACGCCAGCTACTCACTCAACTACTGGTCGCCCCAAGTCGGCAACTGGGCGCGCATCGGGACATACGACAGCAGCGGCCGGAATCAAGGGAACTTCAACCTGACCGATTACAATTACCAGGGTGGGAGTTTCTTCACCTCAATCGTGTTCGGCTTGCCGGTCTGGATCTGGCTGATCCTGCTCGTCGTCATCCTCGTCGCGATCATCGGGCTGGTCGCGGTCCGCCGTCGGAGGCCGCCCACGCGGGCGATGCCGCCGTCGCCCCCGCAGATGCCGCCCCAGGAGCCGATGGGCCCCGAGGGGCCCCCTCCACCGTAATCCGCGGCGCCAAGGCTAAGGTCGCAAGGAAGCGCGAGGCGGTCAGGGCCCGGTGTAGTTGTACACCCCGCGGCCCGACTTCCTCCCGAGCCGACCCGCGCGGACGTATTTCCGTAGGAGAGTCGACGGACGGAACTTCGGGTCCCCGGTCTCCCGGAACAGCACCTCCATCACGTCGAGCCCGATGTCGAGACCGGTGTAGTCCGCCAGCTCGAAGGGCCCCATCGGCATGTTGGTCCCGAGCTTCATCGCCTTGTCGATATCTTCCGGGCTCGCGACGCCCTCTTGGAGGAGGTTAAACGCCTCGTTCATCATTGGCACGAGCAGCCGATTCACGACGAACCCGGGAGATTCCTTCACCTCGACGGCCTCTTTCCCGAGTTTCGCGCAGACGTCCCGGACCAGACGCACCGTTTCGTCAGAGGTCTCCGAGCCGCGGATCACCTCGACGAGCTTCATGACGGGCGCCGGATTGAAGAAATGCATGCCGACGACGCGGTCCGCGCGCTTCGTCGCGGTCGCCATCTCCGTGATACTCAAGGAGGACGTATTCGAGGCGAACACGACCGACGGCGGGCAGAGCCGGTCCAACTCCGCGTAGAGTTCCTTCTTGATCTCCATCTTCTCGAAGACCGCCTCGATCACGAGCTGCGCGCCTTCAACCGCCTCCTTCAGCGGGACGACTCCGCGGATTTTGGAGAGGATCGTGTCGACCTCCGCCTGGGTCATCTTGCCCCGCTCCACCCGCTTCTCGAGGGGCTCCCGAATGCGGCGGAAGCCGCCGTCCACGAACCGCTGCTCGATGTCCCGCATCGTCACCTGGAAGCCGGCCGCGGCACACGCTTGGGCGATCCCCGCCCCCATCGTGCCGGCGCCGATCACGGAGATCTTCTTGATGTCACTCACCTGCATGGATTCCCTCGCTTCGCGCGATATGGTCGGGAGGGCGAAAGACCTTGCGCCGTTTGACGAAGCCGCGATCGAGGAAGCCCGCGCCATAGGGGTTAGATAGACGCGGCCCGGTCCGGAGCCGATGCGGGGAGGCCCGTACGCGGCAATTGCCCTAGCCGTCGTCTCGGTCTCCTTCGCGTCGATCTTCATCACCTGGTCGAGCTCGCCTCCCATCACGATCGCCCTCTATCGCCTCGCTATCGCCGCGGGAATCATGGGCGTGACGATTCTCCTGCGTACCAGCGCGTTTCGGAAGCCGAATACCCTCCTGGGAATCTCGCGGCGGGACGCCGCCGTGATGGCGCTCATCGGTGCCATCCTGGCGACCCACTTCGCCCTCTGGATCTCCTCCCTGAAGGTCGAAGGGGAGTCGATCGCCTCGTCGGTCGTCCTCGTGACGTCCCATCCGCTCTTGGTCGGCCTCCTCTCGCATTACGTTCTTCGCGAGCGCCTGAATCGATGGATGACCGTCGGAATCGTCCTCGGCTTCGCGGGCGTCGTGTCGATCGCCCTTGCCGACTACGGTTTCGCGGGGAGCCTCCTGTACGCGGACATCTTGGCCTTCAGCGGAGGAGTCATGGCGGGGTTCTATTTCCTCCTCGGTCGGCGGGTGCGCCAGCGGGTCGCGTTGCTCGATTACGCGTTCGTCGTCTATGCGAGTGCGACGGCGGTCCTCTTCCTGTATGCCGTGGCCCTGAGATCGAGCCTCGCCCCGGTGGGGGACCTTCCGCGAGAACTCCTCCTGTTCGCCGCCTTGGCGATCATCCCGCAGATCGGCGGGCACACCTTGTACAACTGGGCCTTGCGGTGGGTGACCGCACCCGTGGTGAGCCTGAGCCTCGTGGGAGAGCCGGTTGGGTCGAGTCTCCTCGCCTGGGTCCTCCTGTCCCAGGTGCCGACGGCGGGCGTCGCCATCGGCGCAGGCCTCGCCCTCGTCGGCATTTACCTGACCGCCTTCGGACAGAGCAGTCACGCCCCAGAAATCCTGACGACGCGGGACGTGGAGTGAGCCCCGCCGCGAACGCCGTCATACCTCTACTTAGAGGTACGTTCTGGAAGACGTGCCCACGGCGCGGCCGCCGAGCTAGAGATCGTCCGGACCTCGACCCTTCCGTTCGAACTGCTTCGCATAGAGGTCCTTGAGGCGCTCGTACGTGTCGACGTCGTTCGGCCCTTTGTCATCTCGAATCCGGACGATTCGGGCAAACCGAAGAGCAAATCCGCTCGGGTAGTGCGGGCTCCGCTGGATCTCGTTGTACGCGACCTCGACGACGGTCTCTGGACGGACATGGAGTCCCCATCGCTCTGCTGATGTCGCCAGGCCACGCAACCGCTCGGTCATCGACTTGAATTCCTCGTCCGTGAGCCCCTTGAACGTCTTCCCGATCATCTGGAACCCACCGCTCTTGTCGTCGCGCACCGCGAGCCAGTAGTTCGATAGCCAGCCCTCGCGGCGGCCGCTCCCCCACTCCGCCGCGGTAATCGCGAGGTCCAAGTGGTCTGCGGGTTTGATCTTGAACCACTTCTTCCCTCGTTTTCCGACGGAGTACGTGGACTCCAACTGCTTCGCCATGAGGCCTTCGTGCCCGGCGACGAGTGCCTCCTGGAGGAACGCCTCGATCTCCTCCTTGCGCTGCGCGATGCGCCGGGCGGTCAGGAGTTCCGGCGGCACAAGCCGCTCAAGGATCTCCCAGCGGACGCGGTACGGTTCGTCGATCAGCGTTCGTCCGTCGAGGTGGAGGACATCGAACAGGTACAGTTTCAGCGGAATCTCTTCCCGGGCCGATTCGATGCCGTGCACGCGCCGGAAGCGGCGCATGAGATCCTGAAACGGAAGCGGCTTGCCCTCTCGGTCCACCGCGACGACCTCGCCTTCGAGCAGGAACTCGGACGCGGGCAATCCCGTCGCGATCGTGACGATCTCGGGAAGGCTGGACGTGACATCGCTCAGCCGCCGGCTGAAGATCTTCACCGCATCGCCCTTGCGGTGAATCTGGATCCGCGCGCCATCGAGCTTGTACTCGATCGCGGTCATGCCACCGTGCACCGCGAGCACCTCATCGAGGTCCTCCGCCATCTCCGCCAGCATCGGTTTCATCGGAGCGAGGAGGCGCAAGCCTCGAGAGCGCAAGCCTTCCGCGCCTTCGAAGAGCGCGATCTCTCCAATCATCCCGAGGTCCCCGAGGAACATGTGGGCCGTCCGCACGGTATCCAGGTCCACGCCCGACGCGTCCGCAATCCCCTCAAGCATCACACCCTCGTTCACGCCGATCCGCATCTCGCCGAACACGTTCTTCAAGAGCACGTCCCGTTCGCCTTCCGACGCCCGGCCGAGGAGGGACTCCAAGAGACGACGACGCCCTCTCGTCGAGTCCGGCCCGTGGGCCTCGGCAATCTCCGCGAACGTCCGCGAGACTTCCAAGATGCTCAAGGATCGTGGGACGAGGCTGGCTTGCTTCGTCCCTCCCAGGGCCTTATGGAGCGTCGCCCATCCGACGTTCAGGGCGCGCGCGTCCGACTCCGCGAAGATGCGGCCGACGATCAGGTGGACGGCCGGCGCGACCTCATCTCTGCGAAGGGACCGTAAAAATGCCGCGAGGAGCGCGCGCTTCTGGAGCCGTTTCGTCGTGGCCTCGAGCTGCTGCGTCAGCTCCGCGAGTCGGGCAAAGGACGTATCGTCCGCGGTCGTCGGCGTCACGGCGAATCCGGACCATCCGACAGAGCGGGTTTCAAGGTTTCGCCGCCAGCCTTCGCCTCCGTCGGCCCGCGGAGAATGTAGAACGCGATGAGGGAGCCGACCATGAGGGCGCCGCCGAGCACTTGGACCGGGCTCAGGGTCTCCGTCGGGAACACGTAAAGGGCAACGAGGATCCCCCACAGGGCGGAGGACGGGAGGACGGCTCCCGTCCGCATCGCTCCGATGGTCCGAAATGCATAGAAGAAAAGGACGGAGAAGATTCCCACCGCGCTGAGAGAGAGGAGGACCAGCGCTGGAAGGACATCGAGAGGGACCGCGAGCGAGGTGCCAGTGACGGCGACGATCCCGGCGAACACCGCGGCGCCGATCAGGAGCTGGACCTCCAGGAGGGTCACGATCGGGATTCGACGGAGGAGGACGGTACTCATCGTGTTGCTCGCACCCCAGCATGCCGCGGCGGTGACCAGCATGACGTTGCCGACCAGGAACTCGAGGAACCGTACGTCCCCGAATCGGAGTTGCGTCGTCACGAGAAATGCACCGACTGCGATGCCCGCCAGGGCGACATACTCACGCCGAGTCGCCCGTTCCCGGAGGAAGGCGTAGGCGAGGAGCATCGTGAAGAGAGATTCGCTGTTCGACAACAGCACTGAGTTCGAGGCAGTCGTCCGTTCGAGACCGTAGAAATAGATCAACGGTCCGATGACCGCTCCCACGACGCCGGACACGGCGATGAGTTTCCAATCGGCGCGGTGAATCCGAACAAGCCGTACGAACGGCAGGAGCGCCGCTCCCGGAATCACCTGGATCAGAAACGCGATCGCAAGGGGAGAGACCGCGTTCAAGACGAGTTTCGAAAGCGTGGGCCAGATCCCGAAGAGGACGGCCGCGACGATGATCGCGAGGTAGCCACGCGTCCTCTGCGGGAGGACCAAGAATCACCGCACCGAAAACGGTGCGAGCGATTTAGAGATTCCTCAGGTCGGAAGGCTTAAGGCCGCACCTGGCGTTTTGTTTTCCCCGGGCCTCAGGGGGTGCGAGGAACTCCGTGGTCGATGCGCTCCGCGTGATTCGGGACGACGGCTCGACGGACCCCCGTCTCGACCCGAAATTCTCGGAGGACCA
>DASWGO010000010.1:0-2110 GCA_036393695.1 Thermoplasmata archaeon | reverse complement strand
AAGTGGCGCGGGTTATAAAAGGTTTGCGACCGTCTCCAGAGAACTCCGGCGAACCGAGGACAGCGGTCCCGCAGCAAGGTTGAAAAGCGCGGGGCGGGGTTCAATAGGCATGCCCACGGACCGCAAGTTCTGTCGCTTCGCCCCGACGGACCGACCACTGCAGACTCGAGAGATTCCGGAGGGCGGGATCTGTTTGTCTGCGTTCGTCGTCCTGAGCGAGAGCGGCCATCGGGACCGTGTCCTCATGGGTCATCTCGATCCTTCGGCGGGGTGGGATCACATCGGAGCGCTCGATCCGGAACGAGCTGCGCTGAACAGCAAAGGCTGGATGCTGCCTTCCTCGCATCTGATCCTCGGCGAGTCGCCGCAGGCGGCCGCGGATCGAATCCTCAAGGAGCAGCTCGGTCTGCCGAGTCACCCGTTGAACGGCCCGCACGTCTTCTCCGAAGTGTACGGGCCGAAGAATCACTGGGATCTCGAATTCGTGTTTCTCGGGGAACGGACTCAGATCGCGCAGCATACGGCCTGGACCGAGCTTGCGTTCATCGATGTGAACGAAATGCCGCGAGAGGAGATCTCGAGGTACCATGACGACATCCTCGCGAACGTCGGTCGATGGAATCCCGCGAGTCGCTGAGATTGCCAAGTTCCGCAGCGGGTCGACTTGGCGTGCACTCGTCAGGGACTGCCCCTTTCGCGGGGGGCTGCGTCCCGGTTGGCGGAATGTGACCCAGGTCGTCCCAGTTGCTCCCGGACCACCCGGTTCGCAACTTCCAGGAACTTCTCTTCTGTCCCCGGAGGAATCGTCGCGCCGGCGGCCCCATGGTGACCACCGCCCTGGCCTCCCACCGCGAGGCTCGCGACCTGCATGACCGCCGCGAGGTCGAGCCCGCGGGCGACGAGCTCCCGCGTCGTCCGGGCTGAGACCTTGATGCCGTCGTCGGCTTGGGCGAACGCGATGATCGGCAGATCCTTGCTCGCGCCTTCCCGGTTGAGGACCATGCTCGCGGCAATCCCGACCACGGTGTCGCGAATGCGGTCCGCCGCATGGAAGTACTGGACCGCTTCCATCTGCGTGATGCCGGCCTCCTCGATCGTCTCCATCGAGTCCATCAGGTACTCCCGGTGGCCCCGGAGGAGTCGCAACGCCCGGGCGAGGTACTCCTCGCGATCCCCGCGGCACACGCGATACCCGACCTCCGGCTGGTCGTATCGTCCGCATGCATTCATCAAGGTCCCGAATTCCTTCGCGTCCCGCGTGGGGCTGCCTGCGGGTTCACGCGACAACGTATACGTTTCTCCCGCAAGTCGCTCGACCTCTTTGATCCCGCAACCCCGCTCGAGCATGTGGGACGCGAGCGCCGAAACGACGCGTTGCTTCTCGCCGCGGTCCAGGTCCGACCAGCTGCGCCAGTGGTCTTCCACTTTCAGGTCGATCCCGAGCTCGAGGAGGAACGCGATGCACGCCTCTTCGTTGCCGCTCAGCCGCGGGATCCAGGGGTCTGTCGCGTACTGAAGCATCTTGTATGCGGGCCTCGTCTCTCGTCCGTAGAGGCGGAGATCGATGTGCGCCTCCAGCACGCCGGCGGCGATTCCGTCCGCCAGGATCGTCCGATTGTAGCCGGAGAGTCGCCGGAACTCTTGATCTTGGACGTCGCCGACCGCGCCGACGACCGCGATCGCCGCGAGGTCGATGTTCTTCGGGGAGATGGCCTTCGCGACGGCGTATGCGCAACCCGCGCCACTCGCCACGTCGGAGCCTTCGCCTTCGAGGTGCGGATTTAGCATCAAGACCCGATCCTGCGATTCCGTGAACCGGATGAGATCCCCCCGCAAGGCCTTCGGAACCTCCCGTTCCGTCGGAACATGGTGGTCCGTGATGACCGCGTCGAGGCCGTGCAACGCGTGCAATATCCCCGCGCCGAGGTCGATGAACCAGACGAGCGGCGTCCCCTGCCGTTTCAGATCCGTAATGACGGCCTCGTCGAGTTTCTTGACGAAGGCGACTTCGTGGGAGATGCTCGCTCGATCGAGCGCTTCGGACGCGATGGCCCCGCCGGTGATTCCGTCCGTATCGATGTGCGTCACGATCCGGACGAACGGAGCCGGC
>DASWGO010000009.1:0-4266 GCA_036393695.1 Thermoplasmata archaeon | reverse complement strand
TGCCAGGGGCCGAAGGCGAACTGCGTCAGCCGCCACTCCGTCGACGCGCCGAGCGCGAGCAGGTCGTAGTTCTTTGCTTCCTCGACCACCGTGTCGACGATGTTGCGGGCCTTCACGAACTTCTCCTCGAAGGCGACGCCGTGGGTGCGGCACATCTCCGCGAGCCGGGCGCTGTACCCGCGTTCCTTCTCGAGCTCCCGGTCCGTCTGGACGGCACTGAGAATCGTGATCTTCGCGCGATGCTTCTTCGCGAGTAAGATCGCGTACCCGGTCGCGTACGACACGTGCCACTCCGGTGCGTTCATGACCAGGATGCGCTCGATCTTCGGCTTGAGGCCGGCGGATTTGAAGACGACGACGTCGCAGGGGGCCTCCTGGACGAATCGGTCGACGTTCGTGCCAAGGATGCGGCCGCGACGCCAGCCGCCCCTCCATCCCAGGATGAGGAGGTCAGTCTCGTCCTCCCGGATGTTGTCCAGGATCGAATCGAACACCTTGTGGCTCACGTCGACGCGGGCCGTCGCATAGGCGCCGAGCTCCTCCGCGCGTCTCCGCAACTTTCCAAGATGGTACCGGACCTCGCTCACGTAGGCCCGGTCGATCGCGTCGATCGGGAGGGCTGGCGGCACTTCGATGACATGGAGGAGGGTCAGTTCCGCATCCTCAACCTGTGCGATCAATGAACCGAATTCAACGAGCTCGACGCGCTCGAAGTCCTCGATCGGAAGGAGGATCCGGTACCGGGGACGACGGCGCGGCAAGATCGATTCCACGACCTTGGTCACGCCGACCACGATTTCCTTCCTCTCGTGCAGGTAGTGGACCGTGAGCCCGATCCCGATCCAGGCGAGGGCGATGAACCACGCGATCGGTTCGATCGTCCACAGACTGATCGCGAGTACGAATTTCGTTGCAATGCCCAGAATCGGGATGAGGGGGAAGAGCGGCATCAGATAGTACCGCTTCACGTCGGGCATCGTCCTCCGGAGGACGATCGCCGCCCAGTTCACCATCAGGAACAAGAGGAGGAACATGACGTCGGCGCTCGCTGCAACTGTGTTGAGATCGAGCGTCAGCGTGATGAACACGATGATGAGGCCCGAGACGGCAATCGCGACGTGCGGAGTGCGCTTCCTAGCATGGAGCTTGCCGAGGATGCGAGGGAGGCCGCCGTCCCTGCCCATCGCGAACGCCACACGGCTCGAGGAGAAGATCAGAGAGTTCAGGGCCGCAATAGCGCCCAAGGTCACGCCGAACACGATGATCTGGGTACCGTACGGCATGACCTGCGCTGCGATCTCTGCGATCGCATTGTTGTTACCTATCGGTCCCGCGGGAGACGGCTGCAAGAGTAAGCAGGATGCACTCGGGCCGCCGATGCAATTCCCGGAGATCCCGATTGCGACGAACGCCACCGAAATGAAAATCAGGGTCGAAAGGCCGATCACGATGAAGTGCGCCCTCGGGATGTTCTTCTCCGGGTGGCGCACCTCCTCCCCGGTCTGCGCGATGATCTCGTAGCCCTCGAAAACGATGAACGTAAAGCCCATCGCTCCGAGGAGAGAGACAAACTGGAGAAAACCTGAGTCGCCGCGGAGAAACGGCTGGAAGTTTGCCGCCGGCACGCCGGTATGCGTCAAGTGCAGCAATCCCGCGATGATGAAGGCGCTTACGACCACCACGAGGGCGATTGTCACCGCGGTTTCCGATCTCCCCGTGAGCTTCGTCCCGCGGTAGTTCAGCCCGATGAAGACGCCCGCGGCGAGGACGGCGAAGAGTTTTGTCAGCGCTCCTTCATCGAGGCCGTAGAGGGCCAAGGATGGAGTACCGAGGATCGTCTTCAGGGCGAGGACGATGCCGAATCCGAATCCGTAGATGTAGAACGAGGCGACGATGCAATGGCCAAACCACGACATCCAGCCGCCGAGGAAGCCCCACGGGTCGCGCATCGATCGGCGGATCCAGAGATATCCGCCCCCGGTCTCCGGGAACGCCGAGCCGAGCTCCATGTACGCCATGGCGGTGAACATCGTCACAACGAAGTTCAGGCCGAACGCGAGGACGAGCGACGGACCCGTGATCGCGAAGCCGGGCCCGACAAGCAGGAAAATGGTCGTGCCGATCGTCGGGCCGAGCCCGATCATCGTGATTTCCAGGAGCCCGAGGTCCCGTCGAAACTTGACCTCAACCTCGCGGCCCTGTGCCATCGGGTCGCGGCAGAATGGGAGTCCCTTATTAGTCCTTGGTGGGCCCGCCGACGGCCTTCAAATACGCTTCTCGTTACCTTGATGTACCGCGGGAGAGCACGACGGCTCATGACTGACCGCGTCGGGTCTCAAATTTCTGCTGAGGTCGTCTCACTGCGCGAGCACACCCCCCAAAGCTTTTCAAACTCTACGACGCATCGGAAATCGGGTGGTCTTGTACAACCTACGACTCCAAGGCCGGTCAGTACACCTACGAGGGCGAGCACCAGTCGCTGGAATTCCCCGCGTTTGGAGATTGGTGTCGGCGCGGTTTTGCTCGCGTTCTTCGCTTTCGTCCAGGCAGTGAACGTCTACGAATATCTGGTCGGGGCAGTCGATTTCCCGGTTATCGGGTTGACGGTCTTCTTCAGCTTGTGGGGGATTGGACTCATCGTCCACGGTGTGCTTCGGAGGCATCGAGGCGCCCCGCTGCCTCCATTCCCCGGATATGCATCAGTGCCACAGGCGATTCCACAGGCCGCGGGTTCCGAATTAATGGCCTGTCCGAGGTGTGGAGCAACGGTCAACGCAGCAGATCGGTTTTGTCCCAACTGCGGGTTCCAAGGAAGGCAGTAGGGGGAACGGTGCCCGCTCCCGACGGGGTTTCGCTACCTCCATTTGGAGGGCAGAGATGTCATGCGACTTGGGCTCCTCCCTCGACTCGACCTCGGCATCGGCTTGAGCTCGGCAAACCGGTCCTCCCTTTTCCGATTGAGCGAATCCGGTTCGAGTCTGCCCGGAACAGTGCATCCAACTCAGTTAGAGCCTCGGCGGACTCACCCGACTTCCTTCAAATACATGAGCGGATAGTCGAGTTCGGGCACATAGCGGAGCGCGCCGACGGCCCGTGCGCTGCCGACGCGTACGGAGACCTCGACGTCCAAGAGATCCTCCGTCAGCACGCCGTACTTGTAGGGTCCGCGAATCCGCATCCGCTTCCGGTCGATGCGGACACGGACGCGTTCGACGAGCGGCTGCACCCGCGTGGCGGCCTCGATCGCGCGCTCCAGAGACGGTGCGGTCGCGGACGTCAGCGGCGTTCCGACGTACTGATGGACAATTGAGCCCAGCTTGATCCCCGCCTCGAAGGCGGCTCGGTCGCGGTCGGTTCCGGCGAAGTATTCGCGCGTCGAGTCGTCGGCCATCGTGGTCCCCGCGCGCGACAACGCAGGCATCGGCATAAGGGCGACGCCCGGCGAGCATCCGTGCCGACTTCGCGGGGCGTGATCCATCATTCCTTCAGACAATTCGAGCGAACGTATCAAAAGTCGATTGACAGCGGCAAAGGCTTAATTCGGTCGCGAGCTTGAGCGGAGATTCCCTCATGGCTCGGAAGTTGATCATCGGCGTAATCGGAGGTGGCAGCACCGCGTCTCCCGACGGACTCGCCCTCGCCGAGGAGGTGGGATTCCTCGTCGCGCGGGCCGATGCGGTCCTGATCTGCGGCGGCCTGAACGGCGTCATGGAGGCGTCCGCGAAGGGCGCCAAGAGGGGCGGCGGCCTCACGGTCGGGGTCCTCCCAACCGGGAACAAGGCGGACGCGAATCCGCACATCGACTTGCCGATTGCCACGGCGATGAGCACCGCTCGGAATCTGATCATCGTTCGCACTGCCGATGCCATCATCGCGGTGAACGGTTCCTATGGCACGTTGAGTGAGATGGCGCACGCCTTTGATCTCGGCAAGACGGTCTTCGGCCTCCGGACGTGGCCCATCGACCAGGCAGGGGTCGACGCAAAGCTGTTCGTTTCCGTCGCGACGCCGCGTGAAGCCGTCGACCGGGCCCTCGAGTACGCCCGCAAGGCCATGGCGACGGAGAAAGCCGGACCCGGATTCCAGAAGTGATGCGTCTCCGCGGACCGACACAATCAAAGACGGGTCCGCAGGCTTAAGTGAGTCCGCGAGATTTCAGCCGCCGTGCGGCCCACCATCCGGCCCGCCGACGTAGAATCGTGGGGCGTGCCTCGGAAGCCCGCGGAGGCACTTGCGGCTCGAATCGAGGCCGCATCTCGACGTCAC
>DASWGO010000008.1:0-1905 GCA_036393695.1 Thermoplasmata archaeon | reverse complement strand
GTGACGTCGGCGTTGCGAACGTTCTGGTCCCGGGGCCGACGCGACGAGAACCTGGACACCCGCGTCCGGGACCGCAACGACCACAGGGGCGCGTGGCAACAGGGGGCCTACGAGGTAGCAACGCCATCGCGTGCTGCTTGGCGACGCCTGGTCGACCGGCTTGCGGGCGATCCTCATTCCCCTCGCTGTAAGGGTTGTGTGCCCGCCGCCCCGACCCCCTGTCTGGCCTCGGACCAACGCGGTCCCCAGGGCGGTCTCCGCACTCCGGATCATGCGCAAGCCATTGCCGGGATCCATTCCGAGGCGCCGCGCGGCCGCGCGCAGGCTGCCGGTCTGTTTGAGTTCTCGGAGGAGAAGAGCCAGCCGGCCTTCCGAGTACCGAAAACCTCCTGGTATGGAGGATGCGGACCTTCCCCGCCTCGAGCGAGGGGAGACCATCGACCATCGATGCAGCGAGCCGCTAATAATCCTTGCCGCTCGCCCGTCACCCGGGCCAGAGACTTCATATGGTGACCTGGGATTCGGGCGTGTTGTCATGACGACACGACTGAAGTGGATGGCCGTTGCCATCGGGACGGCTGTCGTTGTGTCGACGCTCGCGCTTTGGTTCCTCTGGTGGGATCCGCAGCCCCGAGTCCTGATCGTCGGGAGCACGACGACGACACAGGACACCGGCCTGCTCGACGTGCTGCAAGCGGAATACACTCGGCAGACCGGAAGGGCACTGCGAATCGTCGTGGCGGGGACCGGTGCGATCCTCCAGCAAGGCCGGAACGGAGACCTTGATGTCCTCCTGACCCACGATCGCGCGAGCGAGCTGACGTTCGTCGCAGATCAGCAAGGACTCTGGCGGAAGCCCGTGATGTACAACTGGTTCGTCCTCGTGGGTCCCGGCATCCGCACGTGGAACAGCCCTCTGTCCGCCCAGCAGCTTGCGCAAAATGCGTCCGCCTTTCTGGCCCTGCTCTACGAGCACCGAAACGAGATTACGTTCGTCAGCCGAGGGGACGGTAGCGGGACGTACGCCAAGGAACTCGCGTTGTGGGCCGCGGCAGGCGTCAACGCGTCTCTCCTGAGCGGCTCGTGGTACAAGGAGACGGGTTCCGGGCAAGCGAACACCTTGCGGGTGGCGGCGGAGCTCGCCGGTTACGCCTTGACGGACGAGGCGACCTGGAACGTCTTGCAGTCGCAGGGGCTCACGGGAAACCTGACGGTGGTCGTCCGGGATTCGGCCCGGATGAAGAATCTGTACGGAGTCATCCCGATCAACGCCGCCGTCCACCCAAAGGCGTACGAGGAGGGTGCGTTGGCGTTCGCGGCGTGGCTGACCGGAGCGGCCGGGCAGGCGGTCGTCGCGAACTTTCAGGCCGCCGGCAAGCCGGCCTTCTACCCGAACGCAGGTGACCCGAACGCCTAGGACGCACGATCCGACGGAGCTCGAACGATGGCCATCCCGCTCGATGAACTCGTGAACATTACCTTGCTGACGGTCGCCGTCACCGTCGGTGCGACGGCGCTTGGCTCCTTGCTCGGCGTCCCCTTGGGTCTGTTGCTGGTCCTCGAGCGGTTTCCCGGACGCGGTGCGATCCGGACCATCGTCTACGCGCTCTACGCCTTTCCACCCATCGTCGCCGGCGTCCTCCTCTACCTTCTCCTCCGTCGGGAGGGTCCTCTCGGGGACCTCGGACTCCTCTTCACACCTGTGGCCATCCTCTTGGGGGAGACGCTTCTCACGACGCCGTTGATCGCCGGTCTGACCGTCTCCGCCGTGGCAGAGCTTCCGCCGGAGGTCATCGAGATCGTCGACTCGGGCGGACCGTCGCTCCCTCAGCGGGCGATCGCCCTTCTCCGGGAGGCCCGATTCGGTGTGACCGCGGCCGTCCTCGTGGGGTACGGGCGTTCCCT
>DASWGO010000007.1:0-6644 GCA_036393695.1 Thermoplasmata archaeon | reverse complement strand
GGTCATCGTGGGACAGAGCGGGGCGAAAGAACTCGACCTCGTCTCGCCGAGCGACATGTGGCGCGGCATGAAGATCGACGTCCAGGTCCACATGGACTCCGTCAGCGCCGCGTACAAGCTCTGGGCGAAGAAGATCGAAATTCTGCTGCGCTCCCAGGACGCGTGGAAGATCAAAGCCGGCCTGGACCGAGGCGAATACTCGGTCGGGATCGAGGGCCAGAAGGTCCGTATCGACCCGTCGATGGTCTCATTCCTCGAGTCGATCCCGGAGTACGTCGTCGAAGAGCCGTTCGAGGGCGGCGTCGTCTACCTCGATACCCGCATGTCCAAGGAGCTCATCGCGGAAGGCTACGCAAAGGAAATCGCGAACCTGGTGCGCGAGGCCCGGAAGGACATGCGTCTTCCCGACGACCGGATCGTCGAAATCGAACTCGTCGCTGGCAAGCCCTTCCGAGCGATGCTGCAACCTTGGAAGGACATGATCCTGCGGGATTCGAACGCCCTCGACATGCAGTTCGTCGCGGAGCCGGACGCGAACGCGTACGTCATCGAGGCGGGGCTGGGAGAGGAGACGTTCCTCCTGGGAGTTCGGGCCGCGGAGATGTAGAATCCGCGGCGTCCGATGGACAACAGCTTGCGAAAGTCAGGGCGCCGTCTGGGGTCTCTTGGCGTGCCCATTCCGGACGTCGCCCGACCTGGTTTCAAAAGAGGATTCGGTTCGACGTTCACCTCCGGTTCGGGCTCTTGCGCAGTCGGAAGTTCCGACGCGCGTGATAGAACGCGAAGGTCGCCCCGGCCAGCCCGACGGCGGCAACAAAGAACGCCACGGCTAGAGGAGGTGTCTCGGGCGTCGCGCCAGGCGCGTAGAGGTATCGGCCGCCGACCACCTGACGGGCCTCGTTGATGTCGGAGGCCGCGCCTCCGGTATCGCCCGGAGCCGGGAGCACCGTCATCACGCCATCCTGCCACAGGAACGGGCGCATACGACCGTCGGCGGAGAAGCTGATCCCAACGACCTGTCCGGCACCGTTGATGCCGAATGCGGTCGCCGCCCGACCGCCCAAATTCCCGAGGTCCCGGACCCCGCCGTTTTCCCAGAGGACCGCGTGCGTGGTGCCGTCGTCGCCGTAGCTGCTGCCGACGACCTGTCCCTTGTCGTTGATGTCCCACGCGACGCTGAACTGGTAGCCGGGGAGCCCTCCGAGGTCGGTCATCGTCCCGTCCTGCCAGAGGAACGCGTGCATGAAACCGTCCGGCGCGAGACTGCTGCCCACGACTTGGCCCGCATTGTTGATGCCATACGCGGAGCCGGAATGGCCACCGAGGGTGCCGAGGTCCGTCATCCGGCCGGCCTGCCACAGGACGGCGTGACAAGGCGGAGCGGGAGAGGTCGGGTATCCACAGCCGACGGCCTGCCCCTGATCGTTGACCGCAAAGGCGACGCCGGGGCCGAGATCCGTCATCGCTCCGTTCTCCCAGACGAACGCATGCATCGTGTGGGTGGCATCCTCGCTCTCGCCGACGATGAGACCCGTGTTGCTGATTCCATGTGCTGTTCCGCGGCTACCGCCGAGCGTCCCGAGGTTCGTCATGACGCCGTCGTCCCACAGGAACGGACGCGATTGGGATTCCATATCGCTGCTCGTCCCGACCACCTGTCCGGCCGCGTTAATCCCGAGCGCCTCGCTTGAGGTGTAGCCGGGGAGTGTCCCGAGGTCGCGTACGGCGATGGCCGCCGATGCGTGAGGCAAGGCCATGAGAGCCGCCACGGCTAAGGCGAGGAGAGCAATCGTGAGCGTCGTTCCCATCCGCGACATGACGCGGGAGAGCGGACCGATCGCATGATAAACTGACGATTCGGATGTGTTGGGAATGAAACAGTTTATGTCAAAGGCAAGTGACTGCAAACCGCGCACGAAGGCGCGTCCCGTCCGCGTTGCGTCGCCGACGGTCGGCTCCGAATGCTGAATGGACCTTGTCGAGATAACGCGGGTCCGTGCTCCGCACCAGGCCACCCGAGGACCGGGCGGGCCGGGTGGCCTCACCCCAGCAAACGCTTTAGAATCCAGCGCCTTCTGCCGATCGGATGGGCATCAACCTCGCGGACATCGTCATCTCCGAACCGCGGACGCTGGAGGACTTCTCCGGCAAAATCCTCGCCATCGACGCCTTCAACACGCTCTACCAGTTCCTCGCCATCATCCGCCAGCCGGACGGAACGCCGCTGATGGATCACCAGGGCCGGGTGACGTCGCACCTGTCCGGGATCATCTACCGCGTCTCGAACTTCGTGGCCGCGGGAATCAAGCCCGCGTTCGTCTTCGACGGGGAGCCGCCACGGCTCAAGGCGCGGACGATCGTGGCCCGAGGCGAGATCAAGCGCCGCGCGGAGCGCGAGTGGCGAGAGGCGGTGGAAATCGGGGATCTCGCGACCGCTCGGACGAAGGCGATGCAGACCTCGCGGCTCACCGGGGAGATGGTCGACCAATCGAAGCGACTTCTGGACCTGCTCGGAGTCCCATGGGTCCAAGCGCCCGCAGAAGGAGAGGCACAGGCAAGCGCGATGGCTCGGACCGGGGTCGCATACGCGGCGGCGTCGCAAGATTTCGACTCCCTGTTGTTCGGCTCGCCGCGGCTCGTGAAGAACCTCGCGATCACCGGTCGCCGGAAGCTGCCTCGGAAGGACGTCTACGTGGATGTGCAACCGGAGGAGATCTCCCTCGAGGCCACGTTGGCGAACCTGGGCATCACGCGCGAACAACTCGTCGACATGGGCTTGCTGATCGGGACGGACTTCAACGAGGGCGTGAAAGGAATCGGGCCGAAGAAGGCGCTCGCGCTGATCAAGAAACACGGGTCCCTCGAACCGGCCCTCGAAGAGCTTGGCGTCGAGATCGAATCGAAGGACGAAGTCCGCGAGATCTTCCTGAAGCCGAACGTCCTTCCGAACGTCGAACTCCGATTCCGTGATCCGGATGCCGACGGCGTCCGACGCATGCTGTGCGACGAACACGACTTCTCGCCCGACCGAATCAACGCGGCGTTGGAGAAATTCGGAAGCGCTCGAACGGAGCAGAAGCAGCGGTCCCTCGACTCCTGGTAAGCACGGTCCGAGAATCGGGTCGGAAAGGCTATAACCGGACCTCGATTTGCCCGCGCAATGCCGTTGGATTTCGTGTCCTCGGTCCTCGTCAGCACCGTGCTGACCGGCGCCCTGAGCGCCCTCGCGTATCGGCGCGACGTCCTGACGTGGGACGGCAGCCTGGCCGCGTTCGTGGTCGGCATGGTCATCGGCGTCTTCGGCGACGTGACGTGGCTCTTCCTCCTGTTGTTCTTCCTCCTCTCGAGCTTCCTCGCGACCCGCTATCGGTTCGCCCTCAAGGAGGCCCTGGGAGTCCAGGAGGGGCTCCGCGGCGAGCGCAAGGCGACAAACGTGCTCGCGAACGGATTCGCCCCCATGGCCGTCGCCGCGATCTCCCTGACGATGCCCACGGGGTTCCCCAAGATCCTCAGCGGCATCATCTTCCTCTCGGCCCTCGCGGTCGCCGGCGCGGATACCTTGGCGAGCGAAATCGGCGTGCTCTCGCGACGGACCGTCCTCATCACGAACGGCCAGCCCGTTCCGCCTGGGACCGATGGCGGCGTGTCGCCCTTGGGCCAGTTGTGCGCGTTCGGAGCCGCCCTCTACACGTCCATCGTCGGCTGGTTCGTCCTCTCGAACCTCGCGCGCATGTGGAGCCTCATCCCGACGATGCCGTCTGCGCCCGTGTACGTGCTCATTCCGATCGCGATCGGGTTCCTCGGCTGTCAGCTCGACAGCGTGCTTGGCGCGACCCTGGAACGTCGAGGCCTGGTGAGCAAGAAGACCGTGAACCTGGTCTCGACGACGACCGGCGCGATCGTGGCGTACGCCATCCTGATTGCGGCCGGCCCGCTACCGACGGCCTAGCGCCTTCTTGATGAAATCCACGCCTTCCGCGGCGAGCGCATCGGCCCGCTCCGGGGTCCGGCCTTCCGCATACACCCGGAAAATCGGCTCCGTGCCCGACGGCCGCACGAGGACCGCTCCGTCTGCTTCGACGATCTTCACGCCGTCCGTCGTGTCGACCTTTCGGCCTTTCGTGAGTTCCACGAGGGACGCGAGGACCGCGTCGCGTCGCTCGACCGGCACGGACACGTTTACTTTCTTGAGGTGGTATTGCGGGAGCGCGGCGACGAGAGCGGACAGCCTCTTGCCCTCATGAGCGAGGATCTCGAGCATCTTCGCCGCGGACATCGCGCCGTCCCGGCAGAACTGGTGGTCGGGGAAGATCACGCCGCCGTTCTCTTCGCCGCCAAACGCGGCCCCGGTCTCGAACATCGTCCGCGCGACGATCGGCGAACCGACGCGGGTCCGAACGACGCGCCCTCCCGCGGCGCGCACGACGTCGTCAATGAGGCTCGACGTGCTCACCGGCGTGACGACGGTCCCGCTGCGGCCTTGAATCGCCGCCTTCGCAAGGAGCGCCAGGCTCTTGTCGCCGTAGACGAACGAACCCTTGTCGTCCACGAAGATCGCGCGGTCCGCGTCCCCATCATGCGCGATCCCAAGATCCGCGTGGACCTCCGAGACGACGCGCATCAGGTCGCCGAGGTGGTCAGGAATCGGCTCGGGCATGCGGCCGGGGAACGCACCGTCCGGCTGCGCGTTTAGGGAAATCACGCGACATCCAAGAGACCGCAAGAGGTACGGCGTCACGACGCAACCTGCGCCGTTCCCCGGGTCTACGACGACCGTGAAGGCACTCTTGCGGATCGACGCGACATCGACCTTCGCGAGGATCGCCTCGAGGTATCGATGGTTCGCCGTGTCGTCGGATCGGATCGATCCGACCTCGGACCACGCGGCCACGCGAAAACGGCCATCGAAGAAGATCGACTCGATCGCTTCCTCGTCCTCCCGACTCGCCTCCATGCCGCGGGCATCGAGCGCCTTGAGCCCGTTGAACTCCCGCGGGTTATGGGATGCGGTCACGACGACGCCCCCTTTCAGGTGGCCCGACTTCGCGAGGAAGTACTGAGCCGACGGCGTCGGCACCACGCCCAGGTCGACCACGTCGCAGCCTGCGGACATGAGGCCGGACGCGGCCGCGCGTGCGAGCATCGGACCGCTGAGTCGGGTGTCGCGCCCCAGGGCCACCGGGCCCCCTTCGAAAGACGTGCCGATCGCCCGGCCGACCTTCAGCGCGAGGTCCGCGTTCATGTCCGGACCCACGACGCCGCGGATCCCGTTCGTCCCGAACAGCCGCGTCATGCGCTCACCCGGTCGTCGAAGATCGTCGCATAGGCCGGCACCTGGACGCCGTCGCCCACGATGCTGTCGCGGACGTGAGCTCCTTCCCCGATCGAGGCGCCCGCCCCGAGGATCGACGAGGAGATTTCCGCCTTGTCGTCCACGCTGACGCCTTCCCAGAGGGCTGCATTCGAGAGCGAAGCGCGACCGATCTTGCACGACTTTCCGAGGACGACGTGAGGTCCCAAGCGGCCCTCGACGTACGAGCCTGCGCCGACGTACACGGGAGGCCGGAGCGAACCGGCAGTCACGTCCGCCTCGGGGGCGATCTTCCCGCGCCCGGCATCGAGGAGGACACGTTGCGCGTTCAGATAGCTGGGGAGCGTCCCGGCATCGGACCAGTATCCGTCGTATCGATACGCGGCGAGTCCCCGCTCGACGAGCCGGGGGAAGACGTCCCGCTCCAAGGAAACGGCGCGGCCCTCCTCGATGAAATCGAAGACCATCGGTTCGAACACGTAGCGCCCCGCGTTCACGAGATTGCTCGGCGCCTCCCCGGGCCGAGGCTTCTCGACGAACCGTGTGATCCGACCGTCCTCAATCGCGACGACCCCGAACGCGGACGGATCGTCCACGGGCCAAACGGCGATCGTACCGATTCCGCGGCGTTGCCGATGCGCCTCGACGAATCGGTCCAACTCGATCGTGTCGACCACATCTCCGTTGTACACCGCGAACGTCCCGCGGACGTGCCGCTGAATGTTCTTGATGGCGCCGGCCGTTCCGAGCGGTTTCGCCTCTTCCACGACGCGGACTTCGATGCCGAACTCGTGCGTCCGAAAGAACTCCCGCATCGCCTCGAAGCCGTAGTTGACCGCGATGATGACCTCGTCGCACATGGCCGGCAGCGAATCCAGCGTGTAGACGATTTGCGGGCGATCCACGAGCGGGACCAGCGCCTTCGGACGGTTCAGCGTGAGAGGGCGGAGCCTCGTGCCGAAGCCGCCCGCGATGATCACGAGCTGCATCCGCGCTACGAAGCAAGGGCGCGGTTATCTATTTTCTGGCCTCGCCGCTCACTTGGGGACAATCGTGACGACGTTGTTGCCCCGGAGGACGACGGTGCCGACGCGGCGGACGTTGTCCTCCTTCGTCTCTTCGGTGTCCTCGAGGACCATGTTCATGTAATCGTCGTATCCGACGAGCTTGCCCTCGAGGATCCGATTGTCCTTGAGCAGGAGCTGGACCCGTTTGTTGATGGATTTTTCTAGAACGTTAAGAGGCATCACCATAGAAGGACCGTCCCCCCTTCCGATGCCGCCGTAATCTGTGAACGCACTTAAGACTTTTCTTGCGCAGTCTATCGAGAGAC
>DASWGO010000006.1:0-2254 GCA_036393695.1 Thermoplasmata archaeon | reverse complement strand
CCGAGTCGATACTTGTACTCCTCATTCCCGCGAAGCAAGTCCAACGTCCGTAGCCCGTTCGCTCCCGCGCCCTTGATCGTTTCGTTAAACAACAGCTTCCCGAGTTCGACCGATGCCCATTCGGGACTCCATCCGCTCTGGTAATACGCGAGGCTGTCTCCCCAGCGCAAGAAGCAAAGGAGACCGATCATGTGACGATCCCGCTCGGCGACCATCGCGATTGGACCTCGGTCGGTCGAACCGCGCGCAATGAGCCGACGGAAAAGCGCCTCGGCCGAGAGGAATGTGCTCGACACTCCCTTCTCGGCCATTCTCGATTTGTGAAGTTCAAGGAAACGTTCCAAGAATGAGTCGTCCATCTGACTGCTCGGGATCCATCGAAACGTGATCCCGGCGGCGTCGGCTCTCTTTTCGTACCGACGAAGATGATGTTGCGTGCGGCGCATGCTCGGGGGGATGGCATCGGGAGGATACAGAGCCATTCGCGGGCATGGATTCCGGAATAGCATTCGAGCCCCTCGAGGCACGAACGGCACGCCCGTTTCTGGATCGAGGTCCTGCAAGAACAACGTGGAACCCCGAGTGCTGCGCACTGCATGCTGCCGCGCCGCCTCCCGGTGCTGGGGCATGACGGGCCAGCCGATGTGGTCCGCATCTCCGATACCGCTGCCCGTGACCGTCCAGATCGGCCAAGCTGGAGGCAGACGAGGGTGAACGCGCCGCAGGAGACGACTGAGGAACTGGATTCCTTCCAACGCACCGGACGAATTCCGCCAGAGCACGAGTTCGGTGGGCGGCATTCCACCGATCGTCTCCCACCAGCCCAAGACCCAGTCCGGGGTTTGGAAATAGGATGTCTCAGGAATCCGGGCCATGAGCCGCACCCACTCGTCCGAGAGGTCGCTCAGCTGCGACAGGTCGTCTAATTGGATTGTCTCCGGGCTCCCGTTCACGAGCTTCTCCGCCAGGTCACCCACCGTGCGATGGATTGCGTCCCGGCTGTTACCTATGATTCGGTCACGGGATTACGGTTTCGACATGGACCGAGCCGGAGTGGCCCTTGGAAACGCGTGGCGTCGGCCCGAGATCGCTGATCGTGGAGGCGGATGCCTCCCGCGTGCATGGATTTCAAATACGCGGGCGCCGTCAAGCGAATCGGTGACCTCGCCCTGAGAATCATGATCGTGGGCGAACGGATCTTGCCGTTCCGCCACGCCGGGGACAAGAACTTCTGGCTCGACATGATTCGGAGACTCCTCGTCGCCGGACACGAGGTCGAGGCGTTGTCTGTGGACATCGAAGCGACGCCGGGGAACGGCCTCCCGATTCGCCACGTTCCCCAGATCCCGATCTACTTTCGACCGGATGCCCGGTTCAATGCCGAGCATTCGCAATTCGGAGGCGTGAACAACTATGTGAGCAAGACGACGAACGTCCCGATCATTTTCAGGGAGGTCCGACGGCGTCAGCGGACGTTTCGGGCGGACGTGATCCACTTCGCGGACAACTTCGGGCCCGCGACGGTGCTACTCCGCGCGATCAGCCGGAAGGTCCCACTGACGCTTTCCGCGCCCACCTATCATCGCAATCGACCCCTGTATGATGTCATGTTGTTGGCGAGTTTTTCGAGCTTCGCCGTCGTCGTACCGTTTTCGGAGGCGTACCGTCGGCGCCTCCTCGAGCTCGGCTTCCCATCGGGACGCATCCGCCGCATCCGCTGGGGGATCGACATCTCTCGGTTCAAGCCGCCGACCGACGACGAGCGGGCCGCCGCTCGGGCGAGCCTCGGCCTTGAACGCGGGAAGTTCGTCGTATTATGGACCGGCTTCACCCAGCAGACGAACGAGACAGACCTGCAGGAGGCGATTCGAATTGCGACTCTCACGCTCGAGCGCCGTCCCCTCGAATTCATCTTCTGCTTCAAGCCGGAACACTTCAAACCGGTTTTCCGGAATTTCGAGCGGCCGGGTGTCCGCGTGGTGAACACCCCGGAGGCATTTCGATCGGCGTGCACGGCCGCGGACGTGTTCCTGTGCCCAATTCAGGATCCTCGGTCGATCGCCGCACCTCCCCTCGTCTGGCCCGAGCTCCTCGCGATGGGCATCCCAATCCTGACCACGGACACCCCGGGGACCGACGAAGCCGTCGTCGACGGAGAGAGCGGCTTTGCGGTCCGTTCGCCGGAAGAGGCCCAGGGACGCCTCCTGGAAATCGAAGCGGACTCGGCGTTGCAGCGACGACTTCGGGACGGAGC
>DASWGO010000005.1:0-5087 GCA_036393695.1 Thermoplasmata archaeon | reverse complement strand
CGGGATGTTGTGGATCCCGTTGAATGACGGAATTCAGATGGAAGCTTTCGAACCGGTCGAGGTCGTGATCGTTAGCGGCCTTCGTCGACGCGTCGACCACCTTGAGATTCTCTTCTACGCTCATCGATTCACCTCCTCCTTTCGCAAGGCCTTGGGTACTCTAAACGCGCCCCTCCTCGGCTCCCATCCCGATGCCGCATCCGTGTTCGCCCGTATAACCCTTGCATCGGTCTTCGCATGTCAGGGGCGTGGTAATTCCGTAGACAAACAGCGTCCGCCTTTCAACGATGCAGAGTTGGCGGGTTCCTTAGAACGGTAGACAATCGCTCCGAAGTCGCAGACGCATCTCTATCCATCGGAGCGGACCGTCAACATGCGGGGGCCTGACCGCGCAGCGTTTTGGAACATTCACACTGAGGTGTGGCGCCCGAGAGGGTCCAGTCTCCGCAGATTCGAATCGGGTCGGGCCCATGCCAATCGCGGGATAGTAACAATTGCGTTCCAGCTTGCCGCCCTGCTCTCCTTTCCTCCGATCTCGAGATTCTTAAGATGCTGTCCTCCGCCGCGAACCTCACGAAAGCGGAAAAGAGGAAAGGGAGAGGAGTAGGGTAGGCTCCTCTCGGATTCGCCGTCCGACTTCAGCAAACCGCGTTAACCGGGCTCGCGGTCATGGTCCCGCTTGGGGAGAAGGTGACCGACATCAGCACGTGCGCGGTCAAGGTGGAGCCGTCAGATCCGATAGCGCTGATTTCGAGGATGGCGGTCCCCGCGAAGTTCTGCAGGTTGAAGTTTTGGCCATCCCAGGCCGTGACTTGTCCCGCGTAGTTCACCGTCCCCGGGCTGGACGCAACGAACGTGAACGTTCCCGTGAAGGTGAACGTGAACCACCCGTCACCCGCTTTGTTGAAGTTGACGTGGAATACTCCGTGTCCCGTCCCTGAAGCGAGCCCGGATTCACCCACGCAGGGCAACGTGACGGGCATATCCGTGAAGGACTGCGGTCCTCCGATCGTCAACTGGAACCCCGCCGAGGCTCTCGCCGCCGGTAACATGCCGATGGCCAACATAGTCCCCAGTACCGCAAGCCCAACTAGACTGCTCACCCGTCTCATCGTTTCACAACCTCGGAAGGTGAACCCATCCTTCCGTCGAGTCACGGCATAGCGTCACACTATAGGTCGGTTGCGGTACTCCGAAATCTGATAATCGGCAGGGAGCGCCCAGCGACGTTGCGGCGAAGGGGAAGGTGCTGCTCCGTTCAAGACGCACATGGGTGGGGGTGAGTCTCACAGCTTATCGCCTACGGGAGGTCATATCTGGCTCAACGCGGCTACGACTCGCTCGAGTGTCTTGGAGCCGTGGCCCCGCGGCTTCCTTCCCGACCTTAGGTTCTGCTTCAGGTATCGGAAACTCCTCTCACAAATCCCATGGGTCTTTGCCCACGAGGGCGGTAGCGATCTACGTCGCCCACCCAAAAGGCGAGCGCGCATGGGGGAAGGAACGGCTGGCACCGATCCTCCCCGCCGCTCGACAGGCGATGCTCGACTACCTCGATGAGCGCAGGACCTACCTGAGGGGACAAGTCCACGAAGCCCTGATCCCGCTGCGTAGGCTCGATGGCACACTGACGTACTGGTCGGACGGGCTTTTCGCCAAACTCAAGGGACGTTTGGAGCGTGAGAGCGGCGTGCAGTTCCACCTGAGGACCTTTCGGTCCACCTTCGCCCAGGTGGCAAAGGACCACAACGTCTCCATTGAAGCGGTGAGTCGGGGGCTAGGTCACCGGACGACTCGGACGACCGAGATCTACTATGGGCGCATCCGAACGGAATCGGCGCTCGCCGAGTTCGAGCAGGCGTTCGCGGTGTCCGAAGTGCGTTTCTCGAATTAGGCCTAATTTGTACCAGTCCCATGGAGATAGTGCTCCCGACGGAGAGTTCGGCCCCCAGCTCTTGCTACCCACTCCCCCTCCATAGGGGTATTCCAGTGGCATAATCTTGGGCCGTAAGGCTTGGCTTTGGCGCACCGACAGGCCTGTCTTGCCTCGAGAGCTTTCCGGACCTCCTTGACGGTCAGCGGCTCGATGGGCAGGGTCTTCGTGCTGTTGACGTAGCGTTTGCCTTCGTCGGCGCCGAGGGCGGTTCCTTCGTGCTCGATCAGCCGCTTCCCATTCTGTGCGTAACTCACCGCCTCCGAAGCCGACGCGAGACGTCGATCGCGCTCAACGGACCGCGCGCTTCCTTCGTCGGATCGCCACCACCGCCACGGCCACCACGATCGCAATCACGACCGCCGTGGCGCCGAAGAACACGGTCGGATCGAGCCCGAGGATCGTGAGAGGGGGAGCGGGAGTCGGAACGAGTTCGATGTCGATGTCGACGGCGCTGTGGAACGTGAACGTGATGACGATGTAGTAATTCGCGGCATCGCTCGTCACCACGACCTCGGAACTGCTGACAGGGGTGCGGTTAACGAAAACGTGCAGTTCGTTGATGTTCGGAATCGCGCCCTTGGGGACGGTCACGTTCGCGTAGCCTCGGGTCCCCGCGGGCCCGGTGGCGGTGAAGTGAATCGTGTTGCCCGCGAACTTCACGTTTGAGAGCGCAGCACTGCTCTGGACGGAGCACGTCATGTCGTGTCCGCAGCTCACGGTGGAGACGAACGGCGGATTCACAATCAGATCGACCGTCGCCGTCGCACTCTTGCCGACCGCGTCCGTCACTGTGACGGTGACGGTGAAGGTCCCCGTCGCCGTCGGCGTGCACGTCAGCGAGGAGACGTTCGCCGACGAGCATCCGGAGGACAGACCCGCATAGGCGTAGGTCAGCGGTCCGGTCCCGCCCCTCGCGGTCACCGTTAGAGTCACACTGGATCCGAGGGTAATCGGGGACGAGGAAACGGAAAACGAGCTGATCGTCGGCCCGCTCGGCACGACCGCGAACGTGATGGTTTGCGTTATGTCATATCCGCTTACCGTAATCGCCCCGGAGGGAGGGCTGGCCGTGTACCCAGTCACCGCGTCCACCGAATATGGGTATGCTCCGTTCGCGTTCGAGAATGTGATCGACGAACCGGTCGAACTCTTGGTCGTCCCGGCTAGGGTGACGGACCAAGAAGTGCCCGAGGGCAGGCCCGTCTCCGTGAACGTGACCGAGTACGTCACCTGCGTGAACGCGATCGACTGGCTCACCGCCGCGCCGTTCACTGTGATCGTCCCGGAGGCCGGCGAGGCCGCGTAGCCGGTGACCGGTCCCACGGCGTACGAGTACGTCCCGTCCGCTTCGGAGAAGATGATCGTACTAGTCGTTGACGTACGGGTCGTCCCGCCGAGGGCGACGGACCACGAGGTGCCCGTCGGGAGCCCGGTCTCAGTAAAACTCACATCGTACGTCGGCGGAGGCACAGCGGTGAACGTGATCGACACACTCGCGCCCCCTCCATTCACCGTAACGGATCCTGACGAAGGCGAGGCCGTGTAGCCGGCCACCGGTTCCACGGTATACGCGTACGTCCCGTTCGCCTCCGAGAACGTGATCGTGGTCGTTGTCGAAGTGTGCGCGGTCCCGCCTAGGGTGACGGACCACGAGGTGCCCGTCGGGAGCCCGGTCTCGGTAAGGCTCACGAGATACGTCGGCGGAGGCGGAGCCGCGCCGCCGGGCGAGATAATCGAGATGGTCCCTTGGAAGAGATTACTCACGTAAGTGTAGCCATCGACGACATCGTACGTGGCTCCTAAGGGGCTGGAGCCAACAGGGATGCTCGCCACCACGGCGTTTGTCACATCCGAGATCACGGTCACATTGTTGGAACCCGCGTTCGTGACGAACACTTCTCCCATCCGGCTGTCGTAGGCGACCCCTGCGGGAATGCTCCCCGCCGAGACGGTCGCCACGACGGTGTTCGTCGCGTCGGAAATCACGCTGACGTTGTTCGAACCCGTGTTCGGGACGAACACCTCGCCCTTGCCGCCATCATAAGCCACTCCGGCTGCCACTGCGCCCGGGCCGAGACCTACCCTGATACTTGCGACGACGGTGTTCGTTGCATCTGAAATTACACTCACGTTGTTGGACCCCGCGTTCAGAACGAACACTTCGCCCTTTCCGCCGTCATATGCGACGCCCTCGGGACTGGTCCCGACCGGGATGGTCGCCACCACGGCGTTCGTCGCATCGGAAATCACGCTGACGTTGTTGGAAAACGCATTCGCAACGAACATTTCTCCCTTCCCGCTGTCGTAAGCCACTCCGATTGGACCATGACCGACCGGGATGCTCGCGATGACCAGGTTCGTCGCGTCCGAGATGACGCTCACGTTGTTGGATAGGTAGTTTGCGACAAACACCGTCCCCTTCCCGGCATCGTATGCCACCCCCCCTGGAAAAGAACCGACTCCCATGCTCGCGACGACCGTGTTCGTCACATCTGAGATCACGGTCACGTTCCCCGTCAGGCCTGCGTTTACGAAGGACGCCAGTTTCGCGACGAACACCTCTCCCTTGCCGCTGTCGTAGGCCATCAGCGCGGGAAACGCCGCTAACTCAACGGTCGCCACGACCGTGTTCGTTGTGTCTGAGACTACATTTACAGTGATCGAACCTGCGTTCGGGACGAACACCTCTCCCTTGCCGCTGTCGTAGGCCACCCCCCGCGGATCGGAACCCACCGGGACGCTCGCCACGACGGCGTTCGTCGTGTCGGAGATGACGGTCACGTTGCCCGATGCCCGGTTCGCGACGAATACTTCCCCCTTCGCGCTGTCGTAGGCCACTCCGAACGGATCGGAACCCACCGGGATGCTGGCCACGACGGCATTCGTTGTGTCCGAGATGACGCTGACGTTGCCCGATCCCTGGTTCGCGACGAACACCTCTCCTTTCCCGCCGTCGTAACCCACTCCGAATGGATTGTAACCCACCGGGATGTTCGCGACGACGGCGTTCGTCGCATCGGAGATGACGGTCACGTTGTTCGATCCGGCATTCGTGACAAAGACCTCGCCCTTGCCGCTGTCGAAGGCGACCCCCTGCGGATAGAAACCCACCGGGATGTTCGCGACGACGGCGTTCGTCGCATCGGAGATGACG
>DASWGO010000004.1:0-8369 GCA_036393695.1 Thermoplasmata archaeon | reverse complement strand
GAACAAGGAAGGCTTCATCCACATCGCCGAGGTCAGCTCGGGCTGGATCAAGTACATCCGAGACTACGTCCGCGAGGGCCAGAAGGTCGTCTGCAAGGTCCTCAAGGTCGACCCGGAGAAGGGCCACATCGACCTCTCGCTCAAGGCCGTCAACGAGCACCAGCGCCGCGAGAAGATCCAGGAATGGAAGAACGAGCAGAAGGCGGAGAACCTCCTGGGCATCGTCGCGACGCGCCTCGGCAAGACCGTGGAAGCGTGCTGGGAGGAGTTCGGGTACGCCCTCCTCGACTCGTTCGGCTCGCTGTACCGCGCGTTCGAGGAGAGCGTGATGGACGAGCACGCCCTCGAGGACGAGGGCTTCAAAGGCCCGTGGGTCAAGACGTTCGTCGAGGTCGCCCGGGAGAACATCGTCCCGCCGCACGTCACGATCGACGGCTACGTCGAGGCGATGGACTTCTGTCCCGACGGCGCCGTGCACATCCGCGAAGCGCTCACGAAGGCCGTCCAGGAGGACGACGGCGTCACGGTCAAGGTGCAGTACATCGGGGCGCCGCGATATCGGATCGTCGTGCGCGCGCCGGACTACAAGACCGCGGAAGAGGAGATCGAGAAGGCGGCGAATCGCGTCATCAAGGCGCTGACCGCGAAGGGCGGCGAGGCGAAGTTCCATCGGAAGGACTGAGGCGATGCGATCCGTCCTGAAGAAGTGCGGCGCCTGCGGTCGGTACACCCTCAAGGACGTCTGTCCGGCGTGCGGCCACGCCGCCGGAAATCCAATGCCGCCCCGGTACTCCCCGGAGGACCGCTACGGCGCGTACAGGCGCAAACTTAAGCGGGCCCATGAATTGGAGAGATGAGACACCATGGACAACATCGTGATCCGGTACCTCGACCATCCGAAGCTCGAGGACCCAATCTTCATCGAGGGCCTGCCCGGCATCGGGAACGTCGGCAAGCTCGCCGCGGAGCATCTGAAGGACGAGCTCAAGGGCGTCAAGTTCGCCGAGATCTTCTCGAAGTACTTCCCGCCGCAGGTCCTCGTCCAGGACGACGGGCAGGTCAAGCTCGTGAACAACGAGATGCACTACGTCAAGCGGAACAACGGGACGGACTTGATCCTCCTCACGGGGGACTACCAGGGGCTCACGCCGGAAGGGCAGTACGAGCTGAGCGATTTCATCTTGAAGGAGCTGAAGAAGCTCGGCGTGCGCCGCGTCTTCACCCTCGGCGGCTACGGCATGGGTCGCATGGTGACGAAGCCGCGGGTCCTCGGGGCCGCGACGGGCCTGGAGCTCGTAAAGGAGATGGAGAAGTACGGCGTCGTGTTCTCTCGGGGCGAGCCCGGGGCCGGGATCGTCGGGGCGAGCGGTCTGCTGCTGGGCCTCGGCCGACTGTACGACATGAACGCGGTCTGCCTCATGGGCGAGACGTCCGGATACTTCGTCGACCCGAAATCGGCGCAGGCGGTGCTCGAGGTCCTCACGAAATACCTCGGGCTCGAGATCTCCTTCAGCGAGTTGGAGACCAAGGCGAAGCAGATCGACCAGATCACGTCGAAGCTGAAGGACATCGAGGCCGCGCCGGAGACGCCGGACAAGCGCGAAGACCTCGGGTACATTGGCTGAGCTAAGCGCGAAATCTCTATACGCCCGACGCGGCCTTATCCTGGCCACAGGGATGGGCGACGACGAGACGCGCAAGGCCTTTCTGAAGGGCTTCGAAGATGGCCTCAAGGCCGCGTGGCGGGAGATTGCCTCCCTGATGACGCGCGGGTATTCATCGACGGAGCTCATGGTGTTCGCGAAGTCCAAGATGGCGGTCCTGTACCGCGACGTCGAGGCGATGGAGGCCCGGCTGATCGACGAAGAGGGCATCCCGGTCGTGGGAGGCGGCGAGATGACTGCGAGGAAAGACCTCCGCCGACGGGGCGCGTACCTCGTGCGGGAGCCAAAAGCCGAGCGCGTGTTCGAGTTGTTTGTGGACCTCTTGCGGGCCGAGGCGCGCGGCCTGTGCATCACCCGGATCCATCCCGATGACGCGCGGTCTCGCTACGGCATCGGAGACGCGGGCTTCATTTGGCTCTCGAAGTCCTCGGGTCAAAAGGGAAAGGACATGGCGACCGCGGAACCCACGGCCCTCGTCGACATCGCATCCGCGATCTCTGAGTTTGCGGCGGACGGCGGGAACGCCGCGGTCTTGCTCGAGGGTCTCGAATATCTGATTTCTCAGAATGGCTTTCCGTCGGTGATGCGGTTCCTCCAGAAGGTCAACGAGAAGATCGTGCTCAACGACTCCTATCTCCTGATCTCAGCCAACCCCGCCGCGATGAAGCCGCAGGAATACATGCTCCTCGCGAAAGAGGTCGCGGGTGAGGTCTGACGAATCAGCGGATGGACACAGCCGCCGCCTTTGTGGTCTTCCGACGTGCGACGCGCTCCGATTGCATCAGGGAGAGGAGCATGAGTACGGTCAGCACTTCGACGACTTTCGAGATGACGCCGAGCGCGTCGAGATCCTCGATGTATCCGATCGGCCACACGGAAACGGTCCGCGTCACCACGTACGCCGCGATCAGGAACGCGGTGATCCCGAGCCATGCCACATTCAGATTGCTTCGGGTGTACGGGATGAGGAACGCGGCTGCGAGCTGGAGACCCGCGAACACGCTGAAGAACGCCGCGGGGAACGCTTCCCCCAGGTGATCGTTGAGAGCGTACAGATGGAGCGACCCGTCCGCGAGGAAGAGGAACGAGATCAGGTACCGCTTGGCCATCTCGCCGTCGCTCAGGATCTCCGGGAAATTATCGTAGGCGACGCCGATCGTCGCGAAGGCCACGCCGAACATCGTGAGGAAGATTCGGAGCTGAAGCGTTCCCGCGCCGTGACCGCCCGTGACCGTGCTGAGCTCGAAGACGCCGAGCAGGTCCGCCAACCAACCGACGACGATGACAAGGAACCCGCACACGAAGAACGCCAGTTCCGTGATCGTCGGCTTCTCGCGGCGCATTCGCGGCCGCCGAAGGTGGGTGCGTCGAAGAAGTTTCCGGTTTTGCATCTCCGATGGGTCTCGTTTCCAAAAGCATTTATGGACCACGAGACTAACCCGGCCTTCCGCTCCCGTAGTCTAGTCCGGTTAAGGATCGGGGCCTTTCGAGCCTCAGACGCGGGTTCGAATCCCGCCGGGAGCACTCTTCCAACGGTTGAATTGTCGTGCTTTGATCGATTGCGACCGTCCTCGCCTCAAGGCCTCGGGAAACTGTCGTCCACGCACGACCCCGTTCCTTGGAGATCTAGATTCCGGACCAACTAGAATTCTGTACGCGAGCAGCATCAGGATGTGCCGCTTTCGTCCATTAGGAAACAGTGGAGCTTTCTGCCCGCGTGTTGCGTGCGGAGAAACCCCTCACGGGCCAAGCCTCTCACGTTGTAGGCGACGGAGGCGTGGTGACGATTCAGGTTCCGTGCGAGCTCCCGAATGCCGATGCCAGGAGCTTGGCGAACCTGCTCGATGATGGATTTCTGCAAGGGGCTCAGGGGCATATCTCGCCACAGCGACACATTGCCGTTCGGGAAGTACCAGCGATGGAGGTGTCCCTTTTCCGCGTGGATGAGTCCTTGTTTCTCCAAGACGCCCAGATGGTACGCCGCGGAGCCATTGCGAAGGCCGAGGGCATCCCGGACCTCCGAGAAGCAGGACCCGGGATGGTCTCGGATGCCCTCGTACATCAGGAGACGGACTTTCCTCTGGAGAACCTGTTCCCGGACGAGGCGCGTATGTTGGAACGCCACGAGGATCGCTGCCGCGAACAGGACGACTCCGCCCACCGCGGCTGCGGTGATCCAGGGGACGGGGGGCGTCCCCGAGCCTGTGGGGCCCGTCTCCACATGAACGGTGAAGGCCGTGGTGTTCCACGTGCGCACGGGCATCGATCCCGCGCGGGCGGACGCATTGCCGAGGCGAATCCACACATCGTAGACGTTTGGAGGCAACTCGGCGAATCGAAGCGTTGATCCGGTCCACACCGCACGGGCCTGAACGGCCGCTGTGGCCGGATCCAGGAGCTCGACAGCGACCTGCGTGCCTGGCGCAAGCCTCGTTCCAGGAACCACGTCCCCGGATGCCTCCCCCGAGACACTACGGAAGAAGTATCCGAACGGGCGGTGGTAGTCGTCATACCACGTGAGGTAAACACTCCCATCAGGACCTGCAGCGAGGTGGACGAATGCCGAAGCGTTCGATCCCCCTCCCTGTACGCTCGTTCTGAACGAGGCGTTGGTGAAATTCTGGGCTAGGTTCGTGGAACTCCCGACAGTGATGGTGGGAAACCAAGTCCCATTCGCGGCCCGCCAGGAGATCCAAGTGACGTACAGGCGGGACCCGTTGTCGAAGACGAGGCCGTCACCGAAGCCACCGTCTGCGCCGCCCGTGTATCGGCTCACCTCAATTGGCGTGGAGAAGGCGTTCCCTCCATCGAGGGAAATCGACACGAGAGTCGCGGCCGACCATTCGGTGGGTGCGCCAACGGGAGACGGCCAAGAGACCGCGAAGGTTCCATCGGCCGAGACCGCCAGCGATGGGGTCGAGAAGTTGGTCACGGGCGGCGAGACCGCAGTAATGCGCGGCCAAGTTAGCCCTCCATCTGGAGACGCAGCAACGTCGACCGTGGTGTACCCGGTCGACGCGTTGCTCGAGAGGAACGCGACAGCGACGTGGTTCCGCAACGCCGCAACTCGGGCAACTGGGGTGAATCCTGCCGCGCCATCGGCAACATCGGCGGAAGTCCAAGTCCGTCCCCCATCAACCGAGCTTGCCACAAGCACCGTTCTTGAGGAGTTGACGGTTCCAACGTAGACGGCTCCGGTCGCAATATCCGTCGAGATGGAGACGTAGGGGTTTCCGTCCATTTCTGCAAGTTGGGAATTGGTGAAGACCGATGCGCTCTGCCACGAAAGGCCCTGGTCGGCCGAACGCCAAACCGTGCGACCTGCCGCGATGTACGCGACGCCATTCGTTCCGACGGCAATGGCGGGAGCATTGAAGACGCAGGAGGAATTGCCGGTGGTGCATGCGGTAAACGCTGCGGGAGTGCTGAAAGTCTGGCCACCGTCGAGCGAGCGCTGCACTATGAGTGTCTCGTTCCAGCCGGACAAGCCCGCGCCGAGGGCGTAGATCGTACCGAAGTAGGGGCTGGAGGGATCCCGGTCTGCGGCGACCGTTTCCGTGCCATTGAGTCGGACCGAGTTGTCGTAGGGCTGGGCCAGGATGGAATAGTCCAAGGAGGCTTGGAGGGGACTGTCCGCCTGCGCAGGCACCGAGAGGATCAGAGATGCGACAAGAAGGTGGATCACAATCGCCACCTGAAGCCATCCCCCCGATCCAGACGCCTTCATTCCCTCGGCCTCCCGGTCATCATGGTGAGGATTCGGTATCAATTGATTGGTAATCTCTCAGCCAAAGACCAATTCATTCGACGGGTCATAAGGACTCGAACTCGCAAGAGTACAAGCCGCAGGAGGTCAGCCCCACCGATCTGTCCCGGACCTCTATCGCGTGAGACAGTTTGCGAAGAAGATCTTCTCCCAAGAGTGGAACCATTGCGATAACGCGACCGGACCCCCGAACGCCCTGAAGAACCGGCGTCGACATCTTTCGTTGTCATTCCGTCCTGGACGCGTGTCCCGTGGGAGAACCCAGCTTGATTGTTGGATACCGCATCGTCCATTGCAGATCGAGCAGAGTTCTATCGATCGCACGACAGCGCCTCCGCGTTTCGGAATCCGCTTGCTTGTTTATGTGGTTGAATCGGCACGGTGGCAGTCGAGACTCACGCGTCACCCGTCAACTCGTGAAGCCGGGCCTCCCGGGTGACGTAGATGTCAATGGACAAATCGTTACCAATCAAAGGATGTACATGGCATGATTCTCTGTGGCAGGATGTGGCGGATGATGCGCTGCGTAGAAGGGTGCAGTGACGGTGTCGGGCAGATCGCGTGCAGATCCGGTTGGGCTGTCGGCGGAGGTGTGGCGATGGTACTCCTCTTGCTGTTCACCATCAGCTCGGTCCTTGCGCCCGCGTCACCTTCCCCGAGCGGGGTTCCGGGGTCTGTACAACTGATGCCATTTTCGGCGCGGTACAAGCTCACCTCGGATGGAGTGAGCCCTACGACGTTGAGCGTGAGTTGGACTCCCGGAACCGGGATCTGCTTATTTTACTCGCTCGAGTATTCCTCCAGCGGCCCGAGCGGACCGTGGACCAGTCCGGCGTTCGTCCGTACTGGCTCCTCCGCGTACGTCTACGACTTGTCCCCCGGGGCGACCGGCTGGTGGCGGGTCGTCTACACCCTGTTGACCTACAGCAATCGGGCGCCCTTTCCGTGCGTGCCGCCAGTAACGACGTGGAACTCTACGGTCCTCAAGGTTGCCCAGCCGTCCGCCGCGGTACTCTCTCTTACCCAGCCGACCTCCGGGAGCGCGCAGCTCCAATGGACCAACCGCGCCACCTACGGCGGGTCCGTTGCGTTCGGATCGTATCAGATCGTGGAGTCGGTCAACCGCGGTCCGTACTCTGCCGTGACGACGATCAACGGAGAGTCGACGATGACCTACACCGTCACCGGGCTGTTGTCAGGGAGGTCCTACTCGTTCTTCGTGAACACGACGGACCAATGCAGCGGCTGTCCTGGTGGGACGTATCCTTCTAGCTCGTTTTCCAATATTGAGAGCCTCGGCCCGCCGGTTCCCCCAACGACCTACGCGGCAACCTTCATGGAGAGCGGCCTCCCGAGCGGGACGAGCTGGTCGGTGACGCTGGATGGAGTCACGGAGAGCGCGACGGGGAGCACGATCACATTCACCGAGCCGAACGGCACCTACACGTACACGATCGGCGCGGTTCCCGGCTATTCGACTACGTCGTATGCCGGATCGATCGAGGTCCACGGCAGCGTCGTCACGCAGACCGTCCCTTGGACCCAGGTCACGTACGCCCTGACGTTCGAGGAATCGGGATTGCCCCCTGGGGCTTCCTGGTCCGTATCGGTTCAAGGGGCCGCCCAGTCTTCGACGACCACGACGGACGTGTTCAACGAGCCCAACGGGACGTACTCGTACACGGTCAGCGCCGTGACGGGCTACGTCGCCCTCCCTTCCTCGGGGACGATCACCGTGAATGGGGCGAGCGTGACCCAGACAATCGCCTTCTCGGCCGTTGCGAGCGGGCCCACGATCAGCTCCTTCTCCGCCTCGGCGTCCTCGATCACCCTCGGATCCAGCGTGACCCTCGCAGTGACCGCCACGGGCGGGACGGGGCGCCTGACCTACGCGTATGCAGGCCTACCGTCCGGATGCGCGTCGGCGAACGTCTCCGCACTGACGTGCAGCCCGACAGCGACGGGAAGCTTCACGATCACCGTCACGGTCACGGACGCCGTCGGTCAGAGTACGACGGCAACGGTCGCACTTTTCGTTAATCCGGCCCTCACCGTTTCGCCCACGATCTTCGGGCTCGATCCGCCCGTGCTCTTCGGCGCCACAGCGTTCGTGATTGCGATCGCGGTGGCCGGAGTAGTGTTGGCGATTCGAGGGAAGAAGCGTGCCGTCCGCTGAGCGGGATCGGTGGCTCGCGTCGGCCTCGTAGGCCGAGGCAGGTCGTCCGGATCAACAAGAAGACCACCAAGGCCATCTGGCCGTTGGAAACCGAACAGGTCCAAGCTTGGCTGAGGGGAACAAGAAAGCGCTGATTCCCGTGCCGGGAACCGGCCGTAATACGGCTTCAAAGCCCGACGTTACAGACTTTCCACTGGCATTTCCCTTGATGGGCTTGCCGGGTTTGCTTGCCAATAGACCGACTTCCCGCCGGGAGCATGCTATTTTTTGGCACGCTTCTACGTCCAGTATGTGGTGCTGAGGATCTTCGCCGGGACCTCGAGCCTATCCCGGAGAGCTTCGGCGCCGACCTTCTCGTCTCGCGGGCGGGGCTCGCCGCGGAAGAGATGCCGGTCCCGTGTAACAGCGTTCCCGTCGCCGAAAACGGATTCGCCTCGACACATTTCAGAGGGAAGTCCACCCACCGTCGACGGACATTGCCGCTCCGGTCATGAAGGGCACCTCGTCACTCGCCAGGAAAAGGATCGCCCTCGCAATCTCCTCCGGTTTTGCGGCCCGTTTCTGTGGAACGGACGCGACGAGGCGCGAGTGGTATTCTTTGTGGCCGAGCCCCGACGAGTGTGCGTCTCGATCGAGCATCGGGGTCTCCACGTTACCCGGGCAGATCGCATTCGCGCGAATCCCGTCTTTCGCGTGGTCGACCGCAAGGACGCGGGTGAAGAGGACCATCCCGCCCTTCGAGGCACAGTAGGCGGACGACAGG
>DASWGO010000003.1:0-7519 GCA_036393695.1 Thermoplasmata archaeon | reverse complement strand
TTGTGGGGATTGTGCACCGGAAAGGTTGCGCCCGAGTGGGCCGGGACGAACGCGCCGCCAATGAAGAGACCACGTTCTTCCAGGTCCGTCATTGACGCTCACAGGGAACCCGACGGTAAAGAGATTTCGTCCGGACTCTCGGCCGCGGGGCGGGGTCCGGCGGTCTGTGAAAGGTTATATAATGTAGCCAGCGGTGCCCGGCCGGGGGAGAGAGAATTCACGAGGGGTCAGATTCGGGCGTCCGGTTTCTGATTGGCAAGAGTGCGGCGACAAGTGCCGCGGCTGCGGGTTTTGTCGCCACCATGGTTGCGACGGTCACGGGTCTGTGGTTTCCCGGAGTCAAGCTTCCGCAATTCGACTTCAATACGCTAAACGGGCGTCTCGCGTTGGGGGATCTGACTTTCCCGGTCTCGTCGACGACGTTCGTCATCGGCGGCATCATCCACATGATCGACGGCATCATCTGGGCGTTGATCTTCGGCCTGATCATCAGTCCGGTTCTGGGAGTCGTGATCAAGCCCCTCCGGCCCATGACCCCGACCGTGAACCTCGTCAAAGGGCTCATTTGGGGCGGGGCCCTTTGGATCATCAGCTCCGCTCTTTGGATGCCTCTCCTGATCGGCGCGCTTCTGGGGCCCCTCTTCACCGGCCCGTTCGGACTCCCTTGTGGCGTTGGGCCCTTCCTCACATGCTTCGGGCCATATGGGGTCCAAGCGCTCTTCACGAACTTGTTCTGGCACATGATTTGGGGCGTGAATCTCGGCCTCCTGTTCAATCCGATGCGATCAGCCTCGAGGGTGAGGTGGTAACCAATGATGCGTGCTTTGGCGATCTACCTCGGACTCCTCGTTCTCGGCATCATCTTGGCGGTCGCTGGGTGGGTTCTGACGCCAGGGGCAGCCTCATTCGCGTTCCCGGGCCCGATTAACGTGGCGGGACAGTCACTCATCGCCCTGGGCCTGGCGTTCGTCGTCGTCGCCGTCGGACTGCTCCTCGCCGGCGCGGAAGAGCGGATGACGGCGGCCATGGAGTGACCGTACGCCTAGGCGCTTGCCTCTCAGCGGGGAAGCAGGTCCGCGGTTCGGATGCTGCGGTTTAGCTCAGGCTTGGTCATCGGCTGGGAGGAAGTGGTCGAAGAGAAGGGGCGTCCCGCGACCGGGACGGAGCGGCGCGCGTACCGCATGGAGCGGTTCGTGCCCGCGTTCGAGGAACGCCGAGGCGAAATGCGCGGCCAGCGCCTCGCCCGCCTCGAGGGCCTCGTCCAATCGGTGGACCGTGTCGGAAATCTCCCTTAATGCGAGTGCTTCGTCGCCGATCAATACCGATGTCATGCGCAGATCGTGGCGCGCCTTCGCCTCGCGGAACCGCCGGACGAACTCCTCCGGGATCGGGCACAGCCCATCGGTTACGAACAGGAGATCGTTGCCCGTGTGATGTCCCGTCTCGATCGCCTCGAGGACGTGGGATAGGGGCTTCACGAAGTCCGTCCCGCCTCCGAGGAAGTACGACGCCACGTCGAGGACTTTCTCGAGCCGCGTCGACGAATCGTCCGCCGGCCGCATCGAGACGATGCGAAGTGGATCCGCGGCGTCTCCGAACAGGACGACCTCGACCGGCCGGTCCTCGGCCAACGCGAGATGGGCGAGCGCCAGGGCCGACGCCTTGGCCCACACCTCCTTTTCGCCCGCCATGCTCCCGGAGTTGTCGATGCACAGATACACGGCGCGCGGCTCCTCCTCCCGCCGCCATAGCTCGTAGATCAGGAGCGAGTGGGTCACGACCTTTGAATAAAACAGATCCTCCCGTTCTTCCATCGCGAAGCTGGACAACTCTCCAGCGAGCGCCCGGGCCACGTCACCGCCTTGGATAAAGTCGACGACCTCTTGGCTTGCGCGCATCGCGGGAAGGGTTCGCTCTCGGAGCCCCAGACGGCGGTAGCGCCCAAAGAGCCGCGCGATCATTCGTAGGCGCGGGTTCCGGACGATATCCCTCATCAAGCGCAATTTCAATTCCGAGGGCAAACGCGTCTCCTGTCCGGCGCCCGCCGACCATGCCGCAACGAGCTCGGTGACGCTTTCCAGGTCCTCGCGGGCGTCTTTCAGGACCTCGCGAAGCCGCTGGGTCGTGACGCTCTTCGCCGACTCGGACGAGGAATCAGTCGGCTCTTGCCGCTCGGTTGATGCCTCCGGTGCCTTTGGTGCCCGTGCAATATCCTGGAGCAGCGCGTCGAGCACGAGCTCCGTCGCCAGCGCGGTTTCCGCGGGCTTCAATCGAGTGAAGGCGCGCAGTTTCTCGTGCTCGCGGAGGTCGAGGGCACGGCCCAGGAGATCCCGATTCCCCTGAGCCTCGGGCGTGATTTCCGCGGCAGACCGGAGCTTCGCGAAGTACTTGTACAACGAACAGAACAGGTCAAACGCAAGCTCGTTCACGAGCGGCAGATCGCTCTCATTGAGCAGGAGACGGAGCCCCGCCGCCTTGGGGAGGATCTCCTCGAACGCTTCTTCGTCGAACGGGTCGTGGACGATCGCGCTCCTGGAGATGACCGGTCCGGATGGGCCGAAGACGGTCATTGGCACCGCCTAGGCGCTCTCCAGGTATTGACGCTTCACCTGGGCCTCGTAGCGGTCGGTCTCCTCCAAGAAGAAGACGAGCTGGGATTCGTCCGCCTCTCGGCGTCTCAGCCGTTCGCGGAACCCTTGCAGCTCGGCCTTCGCGGTCCGGAGTTTGCTGAGGAACTCGACGGCGGCCATCGTCTGATCCCGTGCGTCGTCGAGGCCATCGAGGTTCGTGAGGGCGACCTGGAGCGCGTCCATGATCTCCCGGGCCCGCTTGTCATGGGGGTTCGCGACATCCAGGACCAGGCCCCGGACCATCGGCTCGGACGCGGGATCGTCCCACAGGACGTTGGCGAGCACAGCCAGGTCGTCCTCGACCGCGTACGTGCGGCCTTGGAGCCACGCCTTCGCGCGGATGATCGAGAGGCTCTCCTTGTACCGGCGATCGGAGAGGGTGAGCCCTTCGCCCTCGAGCCGGCGGCGGATCTTCGCGATCGATTCGAGGAGCGGGCGATCGAATTCCACCGCGGCCGCGGCTTCGCGAGCGGCGTGAATCTCGTCCAACGTGATCCGCGTGGTCAGGACCGGAGGACGATTGTCGGCCATCATCTCGAGCAAGTGGCCGTCCTCGGCGATGTACTCGACCCGGTAGCGGAGGAGAAACCGGTCGTACAGGGCGGACAACGCCTCCTCCTGCGGAAGTTCGGCGGAGGCTCCCATCATCGTCTCCAACGGGCATTGGATCACCTCGCCGTCGTTGTAGAACAGCCGTTCGTTGATGATTGCAAGCAAGCTGTTGAGGATCGAGCTGTTCGCTTTCCACAACTCGTCCAGGAAGGCGAAGTGGGCCTCGGGCAGATACCCTCGCGTGATGCGCGAGAATCGGTCTTGCTTCAGGGCCGAGATCGACACGGGGCCGAACAACTCGTCGGGCAGGGTGAAGCGCGTCAAGAGACGCTCAAAGTAGTGCGCGCCCTGGATGGACCCCGCCAGCATCCGGATCATCATGCTCTTCGCGGCCCCCTTCGGCCCGACGAGGAGGATGTGCTGACGGGACAGGACGGCGAGGATCAGGCCTTCGATCTCCTCTCGTCGTTCGAAGAGACGGCCCTCCATTTCCGTCTGGAGGGACTGGAATCGGGCGGGTTGGACCATGCGCGGGAACGCTTAAGCACCCGGGGTGCTCATTTCCCTTTCGACGGCGTTTCCTCGACACCCAGCGGCAGGATTGCGAGTCACATCTGCGCATGGGCGGCAAGGAACGAAACGAGTTCTTTCTGGTTCCCTTCACGATCCAAACGGTTCAGGATTTCGAAGTAACGCGTCCGGTCATGGTGTCGGAGGAAGATCAGCCGAAGGAGAAGGTCCCGCTCGATCTGGAACTCCCGGCGCTTTCGCGGGTCCTCGATTACAAAGCCGGTGTGTCCGGTGGCCTGGTAGCTCATCAGGCAGCTCTCGACCGCCATGAGGAGACTCGGTTCCCGGCCGATCGTTTGCGGGACCTTGCCTTGGTCCGGGAGATGGAAGTAAATCGCATACCGATTCACAAGGGGGCTGGGCATGGACCCGGACCGGAAACGGTCTGCGCGCACGTCTACTTGAGCCCGAACTCCTCCAACGGCGCGGTCGGAGTCTTGCCCAGGCGAATGAGCTCGGGTAGCTGCGGGTTCCCGTTCTCCCACACGAGGAGCATGGACCGCTCCGGAGCCCACAGGTTGTGGGAGATGTCCGCGGGCATCGCGGTGCAGTCCCCGGGCTTCATGTGGAGGTACGCCAGCAGGATGCCCGTGTCCCGGTCGCGGACTTCCATCGAGATCTGTCCATTCAGCAAGAGGAACCACTCGACCCGATCGTTGCCATGTGTGATCGGCAGGATGTATTCCTCCGTCGTTGGGCAGAACAGGCTGTACTCGACCGCTGAGACAATCTCCGGATTCCACGTCACGTCGTTCCGCGCGAGATACTCGTACAAGTTGAGAAGCCCGAACCGCTCCGCGTATTCCGGCTTGATCTTCATTTCGCCGTCCTTCCCCCGGAGGTCCTGGAACGCCTCGTTGACCGGATGAGTGTCGTCGGTCCGCTGGGTCTTGATCATCGTCGTTGTCACGATCCGCTTTCGGAAGATTGCCGGGTGGGGACCGCCGCGCTTCCGGCCGAACGGACTCCCGGTCTCTCGCGGGGCGGCCCAGGGATTGAAATCGGGTGGGACCCAGTCCTCGAGGATCGCCTTGAACGTGGCGCTGATCTTCTCGTTCGGGAACATCTCGCTATAGTGCTTCCCGGACTTCTGCCACGCGTCGTTGTACTTCCCGAGGAACATGTCGACGCCTTTCTCGTAGAAGTTGAACGTCCCGAAGACCTCGTCGAACTTCACCATCCCGTAGAAGAAGTTCCAACCGATGTCCCGCTGGACCGCGCGCATGAATTCTCCCACGGGGATGTGATACTCGCCTCCCGGGTAGCGGATGATCGTGAAGTACGCATTCCGCTCGAACTCGTAGCCGCCCAGGCGGAAGGTCTTGTAGCCGAGGTCGTTCGCTCGTCCGGACTCCACCAACGCTTTCTGTTGCGTGACCATCGTCACTCCTCCGTGAGACAGATGTCTTCCCATGCGTATGTAAGCCACTCGCTGTGCTTCGTTTGCAAGAGGACCAGTGATTTCCGCGGGGCGCGCATCCGGTAGGCCACGCGAGCCGGCAAGGAGGCCAGGCTGCCGTCCCGGAGGACCATATGACCCATGTCCGTGCCCGAGACGTTCTTGTGCGGGCCGGGCTTCAGTTGGTCTCGCGGCTCGACGTAGTCGACGCGCACTTCCCCTTCGACGAGCAAGAGATACTCGTCGTGCGGCATGTACCACCACGACGCGTCTTCGCCTTCGGCGCGGAAGCACGCGAGCACGTAGGGCCCGTTCTTGCCGATCACGACCCGGTCGTACGACTTGGGCCACGTCGCCCCGATCTCGTAGATGTTCGACATCGCGTACCGGATCGGCCGGTCGTCAATCAGGAGCAGGTTTCCCTTCGTGTACTTCGCCATGCTCCCCGTCATCACCATGTCGTTTCCTCCCTCGCAGATGCAGCGTAGGCAGGCTTCTTTAACCTTGCGCCGACTCGCGGCGCGGTCTGCATGGAGAGCGCGATGCGTCGTGTGGTCGCGGACTTTATTAGCTTCAAGACGTCTCGCGCAGTTTGATGGAACCGCCATCCTCCCGGACTCGATTGGTTGTCGCAGAGAGTAACCTGCGGGGGTTTCACGGTCTCACCGTCGACGCGTTCGGCTGCCTCCTCCGCGGGGGTCCTGGCCACCTTCCCAACGTGCTGCGAAAAATCGTCGGGGGGCGTGAGGAAACGCTCAACGTGGCATCACCCGAAGATCTCTGGCGAGACACTTTTCGCAAGTACATCCGGGCGAATCCGTTCCTCTCGTTCCGAGAAGTCCACCGGAAGACGATTCAGGATTTCTTCAAGACCCTTGAGATCACGAGTGACGTCGAGGGATGCGTCGATGCGGTGTTCGATGAATATCGGAGCTCAAACGCATACCCGGAGGTATCGGCGGTCCTTCGAGACATCGAGCAAGAGGTGCCTGTCGCGTTGGTCTCTAACATGGACACAACCGCGCTGTTGGGAGCGCTTCAGCGGAACGGTCTCACGTTCACCTTCATCATCACGTCGGACGAGGAGCAGCGCTACAAGCCGGACCCTTCCCTGTTCCAGCGGGCGGTCCGCTACCTGGGTCTCCCCGCCGCGAACGTCCTTCACGTCGGGAGTTCGTACGCGGATGACATCGTCGGCGCATCATTGACCGGGATGCCCTCCCTCTTGATGCAACGACCCGGAGCGCCGGAAGAGCCGAGCGGCGAAGCGAAGGGGACGGTTCACAATCTCGAGCAGGTGCGCGACTTCATCCGGAGCTCTTGGAAAAGATCGTAACTCCACGGGTCCTCAGTCGAGCGCGCGAGATTACCACGCGGCCTCGAGGATCTGTAGGGCATCTTGAGCATCGCGCAGCGGGCGCGGGTTGCGGCGGACCGATTGACTTTGGAGTGCGTCTGCGGCAACGGCGGGCAGGTCGGTCTTCGGGATCCCGAGGTCCCGGAGGCGATGAGGTAGCCGGAATTGACGAATGAAGTCCGTCACCGCCCGGCAGACGGCCTCGGCGGCCCTCGGTGAATCCGCGGCCTTCAACCCGAACACGGGTGCCAACTGCGTGTAGGCCGGTCCGGCGACCGGGAGATTGAATCGCATCGCGTGAGGGAGGATGATTGCGTTCAACACTCCGTGCGGCGCGTTGTACCGCCCGCCGAGCACATGGCAGAGACCATGGTGGACTCCCATTCCCGCGCGCGCGAGTACCAACCCCGCCAGCATCGATCCCTCGAACAGGTGGTAGCGGTGCGCGAGGTCCTCCGGCCGCGCGAACGCCTTTGGCAAGTGCTCCACGAGAAGGGTTGCCGCCCGAACGGCCATGGCTCGCTCTTCGTCGCCCGCGTCACTCGAGTAGAGGCCCTCGACACAATGGGCGAGGGCGTTGATCCCGGTGCCCGCGGTCAGATCGGGCGGGGTGTCGATGGCCAGCTCGGGATCGTACAGCACCAATCGAGGCCGGATTCCAGGATTCCGGACGACCTCCTTGCGACGGTGGACGACATCGGTCGTGCCGAAGACGGGGGTGACTTCGGATCCCGCGTATGTGGTCGGGATTGCCGCGACCATCCAACGGACGTCGCCGGCCGTGGCTTCTCCCGCCAGGCGGTAGACGGCCGCCTTCGCGGTCCCGATCGGACTCCCCCCACCCAGCCCAATGAGCGCGTCCGCGTTCTGCGAGTGCGCTTCGTTCGCGACCTGCTCCGCGGTCTCGACGGGAACGTGTGGGCGCGCCCCGGAGAACATTCCGACCATCATCGGCCCGAGCGCGTTGCGGACTGTGTGCCCGACCCGTCCGGAGGCGAGGGTCGAACCCGT
>DASWGO010000002.1:0-4122 GCA_036393695.1 Thermoplasmata archaeon | reverse complement strand
TCACACCTTCGCCACGATCTTGAGGACGTCGCCATCTTGGACCGGGTGGTCCCGGCCGACCACCATTTTCGTCCGGGCGTTGATGGCGCGGATGAAGTGGTTACCCAAGTCGGTGTGGACTTTAAAGGCTACGTCCACCGCGGTGGAACCGCGCGGCACGAGGAACGCGTCCGGGAGGATGTTCCCGCTCTTGTCGGTCCAGTGGTGTTCGTCCTCCACGGGGTAGACGACGATCAGGTCGAGCAGTTTGAAGACGGCCTCCTCGATACACTGCTGCACCCCGGTGGACCCGCGTTCTCGGAGGAAGGCGCGAATCTTCTCTAGCCCCTTTTCTTGGGCGGCCGTCAGTTTTTCCGGGTGCAGGATCTCGAACGATGAGCCGCCCGGCTGGTACGTGATGAGCCCGGCAGACGCCGCGCGGCGAAGGGCGAGCTCGTACTCGGCGGATGTCGGGACCACCGGGTAGCCCGCCGCCTTGGAGACATTCTGGAGTGATTCGCGGGAGACCATATCGGCCTTGTTCGCCGCAAGGATCATGGGCTTGCCGCGATGTTGGAGTGTGCGCGCGAGACGGAAAAGATCTTCAGCTGTCCACCGGGCCATCTTCGGATCCAGCGCGGTGTCCCGCACCGCGGAGTGGACTTGCATCTCTGTGAACCCGAGGCCTGTGAGCCGCGTGGAGATAATCTTCTCCGGCGGCGCCTCCTCCAAATCGGCGCGGCGGGCTTCCTTCTCCCAGTTCCGGGAGAGAATTCCGGCGATCCAATGAGCGAGCTCGTCCTCGAGGAACTGCACGTCCGCAAGGGGGTCGTGCGCTCCGGGAGGCACGGGATTGCCTTCGAAGTCCGTCCCTCCGGTCGCGTCGATTACGTGGACGAGCGCGCTGGCCTGACGGAGATCGTCGAGGAATTTGTTGCCCAGGCCGCGACCCTCGTGCGCCTTTGGGACGAGACCGGCGACATCAAGGAGCTCCACGGGGATGAGGCGCGTTCCCTCTTGACACGGTGCGTTGTTCGGCTTGCAAGGATGCCCGAGCTCAGCATGGGGGCATTGTTTCCGGACGTACGCGACACCGCGGTTCGCCTCGATTGTTGTGAATGGGTAATTCGCAATTTGGACCGGGGCGAGAGTCGCCGCAGCAAAGAAGGTGGACTTGCCAACGTTCGGTTTCCCGACGACCCCCAACTCCACGGGATGAGTACCGAAATCGTTCTAGAAGTACCTTAGGAGCGGCGCCTTCGGAGTTGAATTCCGATGAGGATGACGACGCTGACCGAGACCAACAAGAAATCGCTGAACTCTGGGATCTGGATTTGGCCCCACGTGCTTGGAATCGATTCGTTGACTGTGGCGGATCCCCATGTGTAGGTCTGGGAGCCGTTCTGATCTTGGACTACTATCGCGAACCCTGCTACGGCGTTTGCCGGAGGCGTAGCAATTCCCCAGACGTCCTTGAACGCGATCTTGAACTCATACACCTCGTTCGTTCCGTTAAAGTGACCGCTCCCCGCATCCCCGGCATCGCACGAAGGTGGACCTCCGCAGTCTTCCCAGGCTGTTGTGTTCCCTTTCTTCTGGGTGAATGCCCCGGTACTGTTGACTCGAAACAGACGATCGTCGGGGTCTGGCAGCACGCTCCCGTTATTGTTCTGGTCGAAGAGCAATTCTCCGCTGTCGGCGGTTCCGTTGTTCGTCTGGTCCGCGGAAGCCTCGACGCAGACATAGAGATAGCCCAACCCAGATCGTAGTCCCGCGAAGAAACTGATACTCAAGTTGTTGGCGCGAGCCGCGCCAGCGTACTCCCCTGGCCCGCCTGTAGCACAGTTGCCATCAGTCGTCGGCGCATTTGTGAGTTCCGTGGCGGTTACCGTAAGACCGATTCCCATGATGATGAGGCTTGGTCCGCTACGAGGTGCCTGGCCGACGGCCAAGGGCATCATGGGGCCGAACTTCGGCGCTGGGTCGGCGGGGCTAAAGTCCGAAAGACCAGTCCAGTCCGTGGCCTCGTAGGCCATCCGAGTGGTGTTCGTCGTCGTCCCGACCACAATAGACCCTTCGATATCCGTCGCGTTCTTCGCGAGCACAACGCCGGACGACGGGATTGGCGACCAAGACCCTGCCCACGCGTACAAATTCTGCGACGTAATCCGCCCCGCAACACCTCGGACTTCGAGCAAGTAGTCTGCGAAGATTCCGTCGACCGCAACTCCGCCGGCGTCCGTCGAGTTCAAGTCAATATACGCGCGCAAGATGTCCTCGCCCGTTCGGCGAGGAAGAGGGAGCGGCGGTCCGCCCGAACCGTTTCCTCCCTGCCCGGGTGGGAGCCGAATGAACCGATCGGGAACGCGTCCAGCCATCAGGTCGCCCGCGACGGCCACGTGGAAATAAGCCGCGGACGTGTTGACCGCAGCACCGTATCGCAGGATGTTCACATCGGGATTCTTCACTGGAACGGGATCCGAATCCTTTTGGTCCGTGCCAACCCAGTCGGCGAACAGTCCGTCGATTCGCACCGTGGACGGAGGCGCCACCACGTACGCCCGGATGGGCCCGCCTCGAACGACAACGGGGACTGGTGCCGTCGCGTTGGTCACGTCGATTTGGACGACATCGCCGGGGGAAAGCCCCGTGGCCAGCGCGAACGCCGTAATCGTGGCTTCCGGCTGAGCCTGGGTCAGAGTCACCGATCCCGTGGACAAGGAGACCGTTAGCCCCGGGGTGGCGTTGTAGACGAACGAGGAAACGCCCCATGAAGCCCCGGCCGGCAAGCCGAGCGCGTGCACTCGAATCGTGAACCACGAAGTCGTCGTGCTGCTCACGACCGATGCCATGGGGAGCAACTCGACCAGAACCGAACCGTTCGGTGTGAGCGGTGCAAGGCTGCGACTCGAGACCCCCGCGAAGTCGTCGGCGAAGACGGCGATGCGGAATCGCGTCGGGTCGAACCCGGTGAGATCGTAGGTCGAGACCTGCGCCTCGACCCCCTGGACGGAGGCCGCGGCAGCCGGAGAGCCGAGCGACTGGCGCTGACTCCAGTTCACTTCCGAGTTGGGCGGGAATCCGTAGAGGCGAGCGCCTGCCACGGTGTTGTTCGAGCCGAAGACCTCGACGACCCCTTCGGCCCCGATCCCTCCAAACTGGTAGCCGGTAGACGGGTTTCCATCGGCGTCGATGAGGAAGTAGACGCCGTCGTAGGCCGACGAATCACCAAACACCCCGCCTCTCGTCGAGGTGAAGAGGTAAAGCGAGTTGTCATCGACGAGGCTCGCGTAATTGACAATGGACACGTACGGGTCGGACGCGACGGTCGCGGCGTCGAACTTCGGAACCGATGCCCAGTCGCCGAACGACCCATCGATCGCGATCGGCGGCGTCGGCCCGGGGATCGGAATGAATAGGAAGCCGGCAATTAGGATCGCGAAGAGCGTCGCGGCCCCGATGGCGGCGTACCGGACCCGCTTCGAAGGGGCGGAAACCCGGATCTCTTTTCTTCCGGCTCGGGCCGACCATGTCCCGATCGTTCCGTTGACCCGCCCTTGCTCGCCCATCAGGCCGTTCACCCGCCCCGTGGGCGTCACCAGGCCGTTGACCCGGCCGACTCCGTTCACGAGACCATTCGTGCGACCGAGCCCGTTGACGAGGCCATTCACCCGACCTCGGCCGTTGACGAGTCCGTTGACTTTTCCCGCCCCGCGCGTCGATGTTTTGGGACGCGCTCCGCTGACCAGCCCCTTGCTCCCGCGCATCCATCCGGACAAGAATCCGACGGCCGGCGGAACGGGAGAGGGCTCGGCCGAGGGCTTCGTCTCGTCTCGTTTCTCCGAGGCCGCCGCACTGATCGTCGCGTCCACGCCCATCGTCTCTTCGAGTTCTTCGATGAGCCAATCGAGGACCGCGGCCTTCGTGAGTTCGAGCTCCTCGGGGGTGAGGGATTGCTCCAGCTCGCCGACGAGGAGGTCGTCGACCAAGATGTCCAGCTCGGGAGCCCCGGCCGCGGACCGCTTCACCGCCGGTTCCGGGGGCGCGCCTGCCAGACGGGCGCCGCACGAGGGACACAGCGCCACATTCCCCGGGACCGTGGAGCCGCAACTCGGACACGTGGTTTCGGCCTCGGAGATGAGA
>DASWGO010000001.1:0-2441 GCA_036393695.1 Thermoplasmata archaeon | reverse complement strand
CAGGCACTCCGGGACTCCGTCGCAAAGATACGAGAAACCGGTGCGACGCGACACCTCATGAATGAAGTCCAGCGGGAAGGAATGGAGATCTCCGTGCCCTCCCGTCTGGCTCAGGGCTCCACCCGCTCCGTAGATGTGCGGACCGCGAATCGTCCCCTCCGCGACGACGCGGGCCAAGTGGACGCCGAGGCCGGAGAGCTCCCGGATGCTCGTGAATCCGGCGGAGACCGCGACCTCCGCGTCCTTCGTCGCTCGAGCCGCCAACACCGCGAGAGGGGTCCGAGCAATCTCCTCCACGTTGAGGGTCCGGATCCCCATGAAGTGACCATGGACGTCCCACATTCCCGGCATGAGCGCGGGCACGTTCAGGACCGTCGCACCCGCTGCCAACGGTGCCCCTTCGATCGGACCCGCATACGCAATCGTCGCGCCGTCGACGACCAGCGCCCCGTCTTTGATCGGATCCCCGAGTCCGGGGATCAGCACGTCCGTTTCGATCCGTAACATCGGGTTCGCAATCGCGGGATGACCCAAGAACGTAGCGGCGCCGCGAGACACCGAGAACCTTATGGGTCGGTCCCCGTTCCCGCGGGCCATGGCCGGGCTCGCGCCGCCGGAGGTCGATCGGGCCCTCGAGGCCCGCTTCCCCGACGCACTCGAATACACGCGCCGTCTGCTGCGCCAGCCCTCGGTCAGCGCGACCGGCGAAGGGATCCGAGAGTGTTCGGAACTCGTTCAGCAGATGATGGCGGACATCGGTTGCAAGACCCGCACCTGGTCGAAGGGCGGCCACCCGCTCGTCATCGGCGAGCTGGACGCGGGTGCGCCCGTCACCCTCATCGTGTACGAGATGTACGACGTCCAACCGGTCGGCGACTTGAACGCATGGCAGGCCCCGCCCTTTGCGGCGGAAATCCGCGACCTGCCCGGCGTCGGCAAGGCCATCATCGCCCGCGGCTCGACGAACTCGAAGGGAGCGCTCGCGAACCACCTGTTCACCTGGAAGACGATCCGCGACGTCGACGAGATGCCCGTGAACCTGATCATCCTCGCGGAGGGCGAAGAAGAGATCAGCAGTGCGAACTTCATCGAATACATCCGGACACACCGCCGCGAGTTGAAGGCGGACGCCGCGATCGCGAACGACTATTCCGAGGACCTTCGCGGCGTGCCGACGATTTACCTCGGGGTGAAAGGGTGTCTCTACCTGACCGTCTGGTCGGTCGGGAACCCGCAGACCGGCGGCCCGATGGACAGCGAAATCCACAGCTCGAACGCGGTGTGGATCGGCTCACCCGTGTGGCGGCTGCTCCAGGCCCTCAACACGTTGGTCGACGAGGACCAGCGGCCCGCGATCGATGGCATCTGGGAGGACGTCGTACCGCCGACGAAGGCCGACTCCGCGATGGTCAAGACGCTCGCGAAGACGTTCGACCCGTCCGCGTGGCTTCAGGAGGAGCGGACGGCGAAGTTCAAATTCGAGTTGCCGAAGGACCAGCTCTTGCTGAAGTACCTGTTCGAGCCGACCGTGAACATCTGCGGCATCTACTCCGGCTACATCGAGCACGGCGGCACGAAGACGGTGCTCCCGCACGAAGCGTACGCGAAGATCGACATCCGACTGGTCAAGGCCATGACGGTCGAGGGAACGCTGAGGAAGCTGCGCGACCACTTGAAGAAACGAGGGTATGACGACTTGCGAATCGAGGTCCATGGGCCCTACGGACCGGCGAAGACGGACCCGGAATCGTGGATCGCGAAGGCCGCGGTCGAGGCCGTTCAGGCGAACGGGAAGGAGCCGGAGGTCTGGCCCTCGAGCGGGGGAACGATGCCCGCCTTTGCGTTCGACGAGTACCTCAAACTGCCATGGGTGTCGACCGGGCTGGGGCACGGTTCCCGCGCCCACGCCCCGAACGAGTACGCCTCGATCGACGGAATGAGACGGTTCATGGCCGGCGAAGCGACGCTCCTCTACGCGGCCGCGAAGCGAGCCCCGAAACGGCGCCGATAGGCCTTCGACGAGGGCCCGAAATCGCCTCGAAAAACCAGGGCGAAAAACGGTCCCGCTCACATGGAGAAAATCAACTCATTCTCAAGGTCAGATTTTCAGCGCGACACCTATAAATAGCGTCATCCAGGATGGGCCGATGGAATGTCTACGGAGAATACTCCTCAGGTGACTTCATGCGTCTTTTGATCCGCGACATTCGCGGGGACGAGAAAGGAGTCGCCTCGACCGTCGGCACAATCATGGCCCTCCTCGTCTTCCTCACGTTCCTCAGCCTCATCGTGAATCAGTACGTGCCCGTCTGGATGAAGGACTCCGAAGCGTCCCACATGAACGGCGCGTTGGGCCAGTTTGGCGGGCTCAAAGGGGCGATCGACCTCCAGATCCTCGCGGCGCAGGCCGCCAAGATTTCGGGAACCCACTACATCCCCGT